>DATKFL010000178.1:0-2332 GCA_035511355.1 Dongiaceae bacterium | reverse complement strand
ACGCCTCCGACATCGCCGCCATCATCCGCGGCTGCGGCGGAGGCAACGGCCTCTCGGTAGGTGCCGCCGGCGCCTGATCCGGCTCCTCGCGTCGCGTTGCCGCCCGAGCGCACCGCGGTGATGGGGATCCTGAACGTCACCCCCGATTCGTTCTCCGACGGCGGCCGGCATGCGCGGCCGGCCGCGGCGTTGCGGCACGCCCTCGACATGGCCGAGGCGGGTGCCGACCTCATCGACCTCGGCGGCGAGTCGACCCGGCCCGGCTCGGCGGCGGTGAGCCTCGACGAGGAGCTGCGGCGCGTCCTGCCGGTCCTGGAGGCGCTCGTGGCGGCGCTCCGGAAGCGCAAGGCGCCGGCGCCCCTGATCTCGATCGACACCACCAAGGCGGAGGTCGCGCGGCGCTCGGCCCAGGCAGGCGCCGATCTGCTGAACGACATCTCCGGCATGACCTTCGACCCGGCGATGCCGGCGGTGGCGGCCGAGCACCACCTTCCGGTCGTCCTGCAGCACCTGCGCGGCCGGCCGGCGACCATGCAGCGCGCCCCGCGCTACCGCCTGCTCCTTCCGGAGGTGGCGGCGCACCTGCGCGCGGTCGCGGCGCGGGCGCGCGCCGCCGGGGTGGCCGACGACCGCATCGTCATCGATCCGGGGTTCGGCTTCGGAAAGAAGCGCGCCCACAGCCTCGCGCTCATCCGGCATCTCGACGTCCTCCGGTGCCTCGGCCGTCCGATCCTCGCCGGCACCTCGCGCAAGTCGTTCCTCCGCGCGAGCGACGGCGAGCCGCCGGCGGCGCGGATCGAGGCGACGCTCGCCTCGGAGGCATTGGCCCTCGCGGGAGGGGCTGCTATCATTCGGGCCCACGACGTGCGTGCGGCCGCGCGCGCGGCGCGCATGGTCGACGCCGTCCGCCGCGGCTCCCTCGAGGATCGATGATCGACTGGATGTTCCCGGGCGCCGGACCTCTCACGTTTGGGTGGCGCGACGCCCTCGACATCATTCTGATGGCCGTCCTGATCTACCAGGTCGGCCTGCTCATCCGCGGCACGCGCGCCCTGCAGACCCTGCTCGGCGTGCTGGTCGTCATCGTCGCCTACTGGTCGACCGGACCGGACAAGCCGCTGCGGCTCGCCACCTTCCACCAGGTCCTCGGCCACATCCTCTTTTATGCGCCGTTCGCGGTGATCGTCCTGTTCCAGAGCGCCATCCGCCGCGTGCTGGCGCGCCTCGGGCGCACGTCGGTCCTCGGCATCGGCTCGCTCGGCATCACCGGACCGATGATCGAGGAGATCGTCGCGGCGGTCCTGACCCTGTCGGCCCGCCGCACCGGGGCGCTCATCGTGATCGAGCGCGAGCAGGCGCTGAAGGACGCGGTCGAGTCGGGGATCGCGCTCGACGCGCACATCACCCGCGATCTCCTGCTCAACATCTACACCCCGGGCGCGCCGCTGCACGACGGCGCGGTGGTGGTCGGCGAGGGGCGGGTGCGCGCCGCCTCCTGCTTCCTCCCGGTGACCACCGACCCGCGCCTGTCGCGCGAGTACGGCTCGCGGCACCGCGCCGCGATCGGCCTGACCGAGGAGTACGACAGCGTCGCCATCGTGGTCTCCGAGGAGCGCGGGGAAGTGCGCACCGCCGTCGAGGGGACGCTGTCGGGGCCGCACGACATGACCGCGCTGCGGGCCGCGCTCCGACGCTACCTCGAAGTCGACCATCGCCGCGGCCGCGGCCTGAACGGCGGCCCGCAGGCGCCCGGCCCCCAGGCGGCCGGGCGCACGGCCGCCTGAGGGGATGCCGATGCGACTCGAGGACCTGCGACGCAACCTGGTGCTGAAGATCTTCTCGGTGCTGATCGCGGTCGCCTGGTGGGCGGTGGTGCGCGGCGCCGACACGCGGGTGCGCGACTTCAACGTGCCGGTCGACTACGCCAACCTCTCGGAGTCGATGGAGCTCTCCGGCCGGGTGGTCGACACCCTGATGGTGCGCCTCCGGGCCTCGGACGACATCCTGCGCAATCTCTCCGAGGACCGCCTGTCGGCGGCGATCGATCTGTCGCGCGCGCCGATGGGCGAGCAGCGCGTGCCGATCGGCCGCGCGATGCTGCGGGTCCCGGCCGGCGTCGAGGTGGTGCGCATCGTCCCGTCGGTGGTCGCGGTGCGGATCGAGCGGCGGGTGCGGCGACAGGTGCCGATCGTCGTCGAGTTCGCCGGCCACCCGCCCGAGGGGTTCGAGAAGACCGGGCACTCGGTGGCGCCGGCGACCGCGACGGTCGAGGGGCCGTCGAGCGAGGTGGCGCAGGTGACCCGCGCGCTCGCCGGCACCATCCTCCTCGAGG
>DATKFL010000177.1:0-3748 GCA_035511355.1 Dongiaceae bacterium | reverse complement strand
GCTCCCGGTCTTCGCGCAGGGCGGCATCGGCGCGCACTCCGCCGCGGCGGTCTACGCCGGCGGCGCGGCCGGCGCCGTGCTCGACGCGCAACTCTTCCTGACCCGCGAGTCGTCGCTGCCGCAGGCGGTGCGCGATGCCATCGCCCGCATGGACGGCAGTGAGACCGCGATCGTCGGCGCCGATCTCGGCGCGCCGTTCCGGGTGTACGCCCGCCCCGGGCACGCGCCGCACGAAAACCTCCAGCGCGCGGCGCGCACCCTGGCCGCGTCGGGCGACGCCGAACGCCGCGCCGCCTGGCGCGCCTGCCTGCTCGCCGGCGCCGGCTTCGCCGACCCGTCGCGGCGCGCCTGGCCGCTCGGACAGGACGCCGCGTTCGCGCGGGCGCTCGCCGAGCGTCACCTGAACGTGGCCGGCGTGCTGCAGGCCCTGCACGCCGCGGTCGCGACCCACGTCGAGGCGGCCCGCGCCGCGCGCGCGCTCGATCGACACGGGGCGCTGGCGACCTCGCACGGCACCGAGTTCCCGATCGTCCAGGGCCCGATGACCCGGGTCAGCGATGTCGCCGCCTTCGCGCGCGAGGTCGCGGCCGGTGGCGGGCTGCCGTTCCTGGCGCTGGCGCTCCTGCGCGCCGGCGAGGTGCGCCGTCTGCTCGACGAGACCCGCGCCATGCTCGGCGATCGCCCCTGGGGGATCGGCATCCTCGGCTTCGTTCCCCTCGAGTTGCGCGAGGAGCAGCTCGAGGCGGTGCGCGGCTGTCCGCCGCCGTTCGCGCTGATCGCCGGCGGCCGTCCCGATCAGGCGGCGGCGCTGGAACGCGACGGCATCGCCACCTACCTGCACGTCCCCTCGCCGGGTCTCCTGAAGCAGTTCGTCGAGGCGGGCGCGCGGCGCCTGGTCTTCGAGGGACGCGAGTGCGGCGGTCACGTGGGGCCGCGCACGTCGCTCGTCCTCTGGAACACCATGGTCGACACGCTCCTCGAGTCGCTCCCGCCCGAGGCGCTCAAGGACTGCCACGTCCTGTTCGCCGGCGGCATCCACGATGCCCGATCGGCGGCGATGGTGGCGGCGCTCGCGGCGCCCCTCTCGGAGCGCGGCGCGAAGATCGGGGTGCTGCTCGGCACCGCCTACCTGTTCACCCGCGAGGCGGTCGAGAGCGGCGCGATCATGCCCGGCTTCCAGGAGGCGGCGGTCGGCTGCGACGCCACCGTGCTGCTCGAAACCGGGCCGGGGCACTCGACCCGCTGCGTCGACTCGGCGTTCGCGGGGGCGTTCGAGCGCGAGCGCCGGCGGCTCCATGCCGAGGGCGCCTCCGCCGAGGAGGTGCGCAACACCCTCGAGGCGCTCAATCTCGGCCGGCTGCGGATTGCCGCGAAGGGCGTCGACCGCCACCCCGAGTTCGGCCGCGACCCCGCCGCCCCGAAACTCCGGACCCTGGCCGCCGACGAGCAGCGCGAGCAGGGGATGTTCATGATCGGCCAGGTGGCGGCGCTCCGGGACCAGGTGGTCGGAGTCGCCGACCTGCACCGCGACGTCGCCGCCGGCGCCGCCCTCCTCGAAGCGACCGCGCCGCATCGGGTCGAGGCGGCTCCCCGCCCGGCGGTCGCGCCGTCGGACGTCGCCATCGTCGGGATGTCGAGCCTCCTCCCGGGCGCGCCCGATCTGCGGACCTTCTGGCGCAACATCCTCGACAAGGTCGACGCCGTCGAGGAGGTCCCGGACGATCGCTGGGACGCGCGGCTCTACTTCGACGCCGACCGGAAGAAGCGCGACCGCGTCTACTCGAAGTGGGGCGGGTTCCTCGCCGATGTGGCGTTCGATCCGACCCGCTACGGGATCACGCCCAACTCGCTTCGCTCGATCGAGCCGGTGCAGCTGCTCCTGCTCGACGTCGTGCGCGAGGGGCTGCGGGACGCCGGCTACCTCGACCGGCCGTTCGCCAAACAGCGCACCTCGGTCGTGCTCGGCGCCGGCGGCGGCATCAGCGATCTCGGCAGCCTCTACACCTTCCGATCACTCCTGCCGTCGTTCCTCGCCGACCCGCCCGCGGAGATCATGGCGCGGCTCCCGGAATGGACCGAGGACTCCTTCCCCGGCATCCTGCTCAACGTCGCCGCGGGCAGGGTCGCCAACCGGTTCGACCTGGGCGGACTGAACTGCACCGTCGACGCCGCCTGCGCCTCGTCGCTCGCGGCGATCTACCTCGCGGTGCGCGAGCTCGAGACCGGGGCCGCCGACCTGGCGATCACCGGCGGCATCGACACGGCTCAGAACCCGTTCATGTTCCTCTGCTTCAGCAAGACGCACGCGCACTCGCCGAGCGGTCGCTGCCGGACCTTCGACGCCTCGGCCGACGGCATCGCGATCAGCGAGGGGATCGCGGTGATCGTCCTGAAGCGGCTGGCCGACGCGGAGCGCGACGGCGATCGGATCTACGCCGTCATCAAGGGAGTCGCGGCGTCGAGCGACGGCCGCGACCGCGGCCTGACGGCGCCCCGACCCGAAGGGCAGATCCTGGCGGTCGAGCGCGCCTACGCCAAGGCCGGGTTCTCTCCCGGCACCGTCGGCCTCATCGAGGCGCACGGTACCGGCACCGTGGCCGGCGACCAGGCCGAGGTCACCACCCTGAAGCGGGTGTTCGACGCCGCCGGCGCCGGGCGCCAGCAGACCGCCATCGGCTCGGTGAAGTCGATGATCGGCCACACCAAGTGCACCGCCGGGGTCGCGGGGATGCAGAAGGTCGCCCTGGCGCTGCACCACAAGGTGCTGCCGCCGACGCTCAACGTGACCGAGCCGAACCCGAAGGCCGGCTTCCCGGAGAGCCCGTTCTACGTCAACACCGAGGTGCGCCCCTGGACGACGGCGCCGGATGCGCCGCCGCGGCGCGCCGGCGTGAGCGCCTTCGGCTTCGGCGGCACCAACTTCCACGCCGTGCTCGAGGAGTACCGGGACGGCGTCGGGCGCGACGAAGTCACGAGCGCCGCCTGGCCGACGGAGATCTTCGTCTGGCGCGGCCGCTCGGGCGAGGAGATCGCCGCCGACGCGCAGCGGATCGTCGCGGCGCTCGAGGCCGGCGCCGAGCCCGAGCCGGGCGACCTGGCGCGGGCGCTCTGGCTCAGGGCCGCCGAGCGCGACCCGGCCGGCAACCGCACCCTGGCGATCGTCGCGACGTCGCGCGACGACCTGCGCGCGAAGATCGGCCGGGCGGCGGCGCAGCTGCTCGCCGGCGCCGACCGCATCGCCGACCCGACCGGCCTCCAGTTCGCGTCGACGCCGTTCGCCCACGACGGCGGCGTGGCGTTCCTCTTCCCCGGCCAGGGGTCGCAATCGGTCAACATGCTGCGCGATCTCGCGGTGCACTTCCCCGAGGTGCGCTCGGCGTTCGAGGAGGCCGACGCCGCGCTCGCCGGCCGGCACGACGAAGCGCTCAGCCGCTACATCTTCCCGATCCCCTGGTTCCGTCCCGAGGAGGAACGTGCGCGCCAGGAAGCGCTCACCGCGACCCACGTGGCGCAACCGGCGCTCGGCGCCGCCGGGATCGGCGCGCTCCGCCTGCTGGCGCGCCTCGGCCTCGCCCCCGACATGACCGCGGGGCACTCGTACGGCGAGTACGCGGCCCTCGCGGCCGCCGGCGTCTTCGACACGGCGACCCTCTTCCATCTCTCGGAGCGCCGCGGCCAGGCGATCCGCGCCTCGTCCGGCGACGACCCGGGCGGCATGGCGGCGGTGGCGGCGGCGGTGGAGGAGGTG
>DATKFL010000176.1:0-16629 GCA_035511355.1 Dongiaceae bacterium | reverse complement strand
AGGGCTCCCTGACCGGGGGCTTCGAGCCGCTCCGCCGCCGCGCCGGGGTGGACGACGAACAGTTCGCCGCCGAGCGCATAGACGGCGCGGTCGGCGCGCTCGGCGAGGACGTACTGGGTGATGCCGACATCCTGGATGCGCAGGCGCTCGCGGCGGAGGATTTCCTCGTGGCTCAGTCCCTCGGCGCCTCCGGCCGACGCGCGGCCGACCACCTCGCGCCGGCCGGTGGCCACTTCTTCGCGCACCAGCACCCTGGCCCCGTCGGGTCCTTCGGGAGCCAGGTAATAAAGATGCTGGCCGTCCGAGGTGAAACGGAAGGTGCCGGCGACCCGCCCGCCCGGCGGCGGATAACGCGCCACCCGGTCGAGCGTCAGCCCGGCCGTCCGAGGGCCGGACGGGGCCGGTCCGCCCGAGAGCGAAGCGAGAAGAAGCGCACCCCACGCGATCGACATGCCGGAACCTCCCCTGGAGTTTCGTATCGTCCGCGGGACAAGACCGCGTGTCAACCGCCGGAAGGCGCGCCGGAAGGGCGGACGGCGTACGGGAGGCGCCGCAGGCGAGAGGCGGGACGGCCCTGCCATGCCGGGTTTCGCCGCGCTGCCCGGCACGAACCGGACGCCGTCGGAGGAGGGAGTCTTCCGGCGACGTCCGGGACGCAAGACCGCCCCGCGTCTCACGGGGCTGCGCGGCGAAGCAATCGGCTGTCTACGCTCAAAACCGGGGGGTGTCAACTCCCCCGCAACGCGGAGGTTGACAGGCGGGGTTGCTGGGCGTAGAAGGTGCGCATCGCCGCCCGGCCCCGCAGTGAGGGGTGAGGGTCCACAGACTGGATGGCCTCCAAAAAACCGAATGGCTCCGACCGCGCCCGGAAGGGGAATCTTCCGGAGCATCTTGATCGTCTCTGCCGTCTCGCCGCGGAGGTGGCGGCGCTCGGGGGCGAGGCGTCGACGCTGCGTCGCATCGTCGACTGCGCCGTGGCGATCACGGGCGCCTCGACCGCGCACGTCGCCCTCATCGATCGCGACAACAAGACCCTGTTCGGCGTCGTCAGCTCGGGCCGGCATCGGAAGGACGCGCCGCGGGTCCGCTTCGATCTGCACGCCGGCTCCGGGGCGCTCGTCGCCCTGGCGCGCCGTCGCCCCGTCATCGTGCGCGACGCGGCGCGTGATCGCCGGGTGCACTCCGAGGCGCGCGCCCGTCTCGGCATCGGCAGCGTCGCCTACATCCCGCTCGTCGGAGCGGGGCACGGATTCGGGCTCCTGATCCTGACGACCCCGCGGCCGCACGCCTGGTCGCGCGCGTCGATCCGCCTCGCCACGCACGCCGCGACCGTCGCGGCGCTGGCGGTCCAGATGACCCGCCTGCTCGATCGACTGACCCAGTCGGAGGGGCGGTTCCGGCAGCTCCTCGAGGACATCCCGGCCATCGTCTACACGTGCGAGGTGGAGTGGCCGTTCCGGGCGCACTACGTTTCGGCGCAGACCGAGGCGCTGCTCGGCTATCCGGCGAGCGCCTGGATCGAGGACCCCGATCTGTTCGGGAAGCTGATCCACCCGGAGGACGTGCCGCGGCTCGTGGCCGAGGCGTCGGCGGCCCTCAAGGGGCCGGGCTACAGCCGCACGGAGTACCGCCTTCTCGACCGGCAGGGGAATACCCGCTTCTTCCGCGACGAGGCGGTCCTGGTGCGCGACCCTTCGGGCCGGCCGGTGGCGTGGCACGGCGTCCTGGTGGAGGTCGCGGCGCGGCGGGAACTCGAGGAGTCGCCGGTGCTGCACACCGGCACGACGCCCGCATCACCCCCGCGGCAGGCACCGGCGGAATAGGGCCCCCGCCCGGCGCCACCGGCGGCGTCGCCGCCGGGTCCGGGTCAACTTGCACAGGCGCCCCCCCTCGCATTAGGCTCCGCCCCCATGGACCTGGTCTGGGTGGCGGTGGTGCTCGGTCTGGTCGAGGGGCTGACCGAGTTCCTTCCGGTCTCGTCCACCGGCCACCTGATCATCGCCGGGAAGCTTCTGGGCTTCACCGGTGAGCGCGCCGCGACGTTCGAGATCTTCATCCAGCTGGGCGCGATCCTCGCGGTGGTCGCGATCGAGTGGCGTCGTTTCCTGGGGCTTCTCCGGCCCGACCCGGAGCGTCGCTTTTCCGGGCCGCGCGGCCTGCTGCTCCTGTTCCTGACGACGCTTCCGGCCCTCGTCACCGGCGCGCTCTTTCACGGGATCATCAAGGCGCGCCTGTTCGGCCCGGGCCCGGTCGCCATCGGGCTTTTCCTCGGCGGGCTGGCGCTCCTCGCGGTCGAGCGGTTCCGGCCGGCGACCCGGTTCACCGGGGTCGATGCGATCGAGGGGCGCGAGGCGCTGATCATCGGCCTGTTCCAGTGCCTCGCCCTCTGGCCGGGAGTGTCGCGCTCCGGCGCGACGATCGCGGGGGGGCTCCTGTGCGGGCTCGAGCGTCGCACCGCGGCGAACTATTCGTTTCTCGCCGCCGTGCCGACGATGTGCGCCGCGACCCTCTTCGATCTGTACAAGAGCGCGGGAGCGCTGACCTCCGCCGACACGCTGCCGTTTGCGGTCGGATTCGTGGTGTCGTTCCTCGCGGCCTGGGCGGCGGTGCGCGGCTTCATGGCGCTCGTCGGACGGCTCACGCTCCGGCCGTTCGCCTGGTACCGCATCGCCATCGCGCCCCTGGTGTGGCGCCTCGTGGCGTGACCCCGGACGGGACGCGACGATGAGCTGGAAGCGCTGGCTCCTGGGTTCGCCGATGGAGACCGCGCGGGCGGGGGAGCAGCGCCTCAGCATCCCGATCGCGCTCGCGGTCTTCTCCTCCGACGCGCTCTCGTCGGTCGCCTACGCCACGGAAGAAATCCTGCTCGTCCTGAGCACCGCCGGGGTGGTCGCGCTGACCTACTCGATCCCGATCGCGGTGGTGATCGCCTGTCTTCTGGGACTGCTCGTGGCGTCGTATCGCGAGACGGTCTACGCCTACCCGGAGGGGGGCGGCTCGTACATCGTCGCGCGCGAGAACCTCGGCACGATCGCCGGGCTGGTCGCGGCCGGGGCGCTCCTGATCGACTACGTCCTGACCGTCGCCGTCTCGGCCGCCGCCGGCGTCGCCGCGATCACCTCCGCGTTGCCCGCGCTCCTCGGGGACGAGGTGTGGCTGGGTCTCGGGTTCGTCGCGCTGATCGCGGTCGGGAACCTGCGCGGCGTCAAGGAGTCGGGACGCATCTTCGCGGTGCCGACCTACACCTTCATCGGTTCGCTGGGCCTGCTGATCGCGGTCGGTCTCTGGCGCGTCGCCTCCGGCCTGCCTCCCGTGGAAGCGCCGGCCGCGGGGCTCCCGGAGATGACCCACACGCTGAGCCTGTTCCTCCTGATGCGCGCCTTCTCCTCGGGGTGCGCCGCGCTCACCGGCATCGAGGCGATCAGCGACGGCGTCAAGGCGTTCAAGCCGCCCGAGTCGCGGCACGCCGCCGTGACCCTCCTGATCATGGGCGTGATCCTGGGGACCTATTTCATCGGCATCACCTGGCTGACGCATGCCTACGCCATCGTCCCGGGCGCGGGGCAGACGGTGATCTCGCAACTGGGGCGGGCGGTGTTCGGCAGCGGGCCGATGTACTACCTCCTGCAAACCGCCACCGCCGCGATCCTGCTGGTGGCCGCCAACACCGCCTTCGCCGATTTCCCGCGCCTGTCGTCGATCCTGGCCAACGATCGGTTCCTGCCGCGGCAGCTTGCGACTCTCGGCGACCGCCTGGTCTTCTCCAACGGGATCATCATCCTGTCGGCCGGCGCGATGCTCCTCATCGTCGTCTTCGGCGGCAAGACGCACGCCCTGATCCCGCTCTACGCGGTCGGCGTCTTCCTCGCCTTCACGCTGTCGCAGGCCGGCATGGTGATGCGCTTCCTGCGTCGGCGACCGCCGCAATACCGGCTGCACGCGGCGACCAGCGCCGCCGGCGCCTTCGCCACCTTCGTGGCGCTCATCATCATCGCGGCCACCAAGTTCACCCACGGCGCCTGGCTCGTCGTGGTGCTGATCCCGCTCCTGGTGGCGATGTTCCTCCGGACGCACCGGCACTACTTCCACGTGCGCATGCAGCTGTCGCTGGTCGAGATGGACCCGGAGCGCCCGATCCGGCACACCGCGGTGGTGCCGATCTCGGCGGTGAACCGCGCGACCATCTATGCGCTCCGGTACGCCAAGTCGATTGCCCACGAGGTCGAGGCGGTGCACATCGCGCTCGACCCGAAGCGCGCGCACCAGATCGAGGAGCTCTGGAAGACCTGGGGCGGCGGGGTGCCGCTGCGGATGCTCGACTCGCCTTACCGGTCGCTCATCCGGCCGCTGGTCGAGCACATCGACGACCTGATGCACGGCCGGCGGCGCAACGAGATGGTGACCGTGGTGCTGCCGGAGTTCGTCACCGCGCACTGGTGGGAGGGCCTGTTCCACAACCAGTCGGCGTTCCTGATCAAGGGGGCGCTCCTGTTCCGCCCGGGCGTCGTGGTGACCAGCGTGCCGTTCCACTTCAAGCGCTGAGGGTCCCGGGGCGGGGATCGCCCCCGGAGGAGCGTGGTAGGATGCGCCCGTGAGCCCCGGTTCGGAGAAGCGCCAGCACCACCGCTTTCAAGCGCGGCTCGACGTCAAGGTCGTTTCCGGCGAGCGGGTCGCGCCCGGCGTCCAGGTGGTCACCGCCGACATCGGCGTCGGCGGCACCCGCTGCATCGCCAGCGCTCCCTTCGACTCGAACGTCCGCCTCCATCTGAGCATCACGCTGGTCGGCGGCGAGCTGCACGAGCCGGCCACCATCTCCGCCGAGGCGGTCGTCCTGCGCTGCACGCCCCGCCCGCAGCCGCACCACGGCTTCCCCTACGAGCTGGCGATCCAGTTCATGCGCCTGGAGCCGCGCGAGAAGCGCGCGCTGCAGGGCTACCTCAACAGCCTCTAGAAAGACGAAGACCCCGGGTCGACCGGGGCCGGATGGGTGCGCGGTCGCGCGTCGTGGCGGCGGGCCGGCGCGGTGCGATCGGACGCCTCTACGGGTCGATGGCCTTCAGGAAGGCGGAGTTCGAGGGGAACTTCCCGAGCTTGTCGATCAGCTTCATCATCGCGTCGTGCGCCTTCATGTCGAACAGGACGCGGCGCAGCTTGTGGATGCGCGGGATGTCTTCCTTGGCGAACAGCTTCTCTTCCTTGCGGGTCCCGGAGCGGGCGATGTCGACGGCCGGGTAGATGCGCTGCTCGAAGAGGGCCCGGTCGAGCACCAGCTCCATGTTCCCGGTGCCCTTGAATTCCTGGAAGATGACGTCGTCCATGCGCGACCCGGTGTCGACGAGCGCGGTCGCGATGACGGTGAGGCTGCCGCCCTCCTCGGCCTTGCGCGCCGCACCGAACAGGCGCCGCGGCTGCTCCATGGTGCGCGCGTCGAGCCCGCCCGAGAGCGTGCGCCCGGTCCCGGGCGTCGCGGCGTTGTGGGCGCGCGCCAGGCGGGTCAGGGAGTCGAGCAGGATGACGACGTCCTTGCCGGTCTCGACCATGCGCCGCGAGCGCTCGAGGACGATGCGCGCGATCGAGACGTGCTGGCGCGCCATCTCGTCCGACGAGGAGGCGATCACCTCGCCGTTGACGTTGCGCTTCATGTCGGTGACCTCCTCCGGCCGCTCGTCGACCAGGAGGACGATCAGGTGAATCTCGGGATGGTTCTTGCTGATGGCGCTCGCGATCTTCTGCAGGAGCGTCGTCTTCCCGGCGCGCGGCGGCGCGACCACGAGGCAGCGTTGTCCCTTGCCGATCGGGGTGAGCATGTCGATCACCCGCGTCGAGATCTCCTGGGGCTCGGTCTCGAGCCGGATCCGCTCGAAGGGATCGATCGAGGTCAGCGTCGAGAACGGCCGGCGCTGCGCGAACTCGGCGGGCACCATGCCGTTGATCGTGCGGATCTCGCTCAGGCGGGGGCCGCGCGCGCCGCCGCCCCCGCCGCCGCCGCGGGGATGGCCGTGCCCGCGATGGTGCCGGCCGCCGCGAATCTCCTCCGGCGCCGGTGCCTGCGGTCGCGCCGCGCCCGAGGCCAGACCTTCGATCTCGATTCCCTCGATGCCGCCGCCGTTCGGCACCGGCGCGTTCGGAGCGTACGGCGCCAGAAGCTCGCGCGGCACGAAGACATCTTCGGGCGAGGGGCGGTAGTTGCGCGACGGCTGGCGCAGGTAGCCGCCGCCGTCCTGGGTCATTTCGAGCACGCCCTTCGCTTCATAGGTCGCGACCGGCGCGGTCTCACGCGGTCGCTCGCGGAACGCCGGCGCCCCGCCGGACGAGGGCGCCGGGGCCCCCGGCGTCGCGCCACCGTTGCTCGCAGCGGGGGCGTTCGACTGACCGCCGCCGGGCTGCGTGCCGCGATCGCGGCCGCGACGCCAGCGGCGACCGCGGCGGCGACGCCTGCCGCGGTTCCCCTGGTTCGGGTCGCCCGGTCCGGACGATCCCTGCGGAGACGCGGGATCGGCGGACGAGCCGAATGCGGGCGGTTCTCCGCCCATCGGTTTCATCGGTTGTTCATGCTCTGACCCCTCACGCCCGGTCCGGTAATCAGGACCCCGGGCGGGTCCGGGTCGCTCTTCGTCGGTCAATGGCTAAGGCCGTTCCTCTAATAGGGGGCCCCGCGCGGGCCCCTCTGGCAGGCGACGAAAAGGTACCGTACCCCGGTCCTTCCGGTCAAGTGCGACGTGCCCCACTCGGGACCGACAGGCGGTGACGAGACCCGCGCCGCGATGCGGCTCGAAGGAGCGCCCCCGCCCTCCCCGCGGGCGTCTTTCGTGGCTCCGCGATCGCCGGGCGCAGCTTTCGAATCGATGCCGGCGCCGGAGGCGTGCTCGATCGCAGGTCGCACCGCGCGCGCACCGATCGACATTCCCGGCGCGCCTCCTCTCCGACGTCGATGCGCGTCGCGTCGCGCGCTGCGTCGCGCGCCGCCGCGCGGGCGCGATCGGGACGCGCCGCGATCGCGACGACGATTCCCGGAGCGCCGGCGACGATGCGCCGCTCGATCGCGCGCGTCGATCGACGCGCGCGCGACGCCGGCACCCGCCTCGCCGCGACCGGAAAAAAGTCGCGCGCGCGCTTCGATCTATTGACAGTGGATCGAAGGGCGTGCTAAAAACCGCACGCGATGATGGTGACGATGCGTCATGCGCTCTCACTTCACGGCACACCACTCCCGATCTCCGCTTCGACCCGGTCGTTGATCGCCATCGCGATCCGCCGCGCGCCCGCCGCCGAAATTTCCCTCGAGCCGATCTGCTCCCGGCGGGCTTCCCGTATTCGCATGTTCGACTGAACGCCAAGGCGAAAGGAGGTGAGGGGTCATTCCGAAGAAGAAGAAGGCCGCGAAGAAGAAAGGGAAGAAGAAATCGAAACGGTGATCCTGCCGTACGCATGATCTGCGAGGGGTGACGTTCGTCACCCCTCAATTTTTTTTCCGGAGTCGTTCGTGAACTCGTCTCGGACCTGGAAGAGCGGGGAGCGCGTGACGGAAGCCGGCCTCTACCGCTGCCAGCAGTGCCACCTCGAGGGGCGCACGACGCTCGTCGAAGCGGCGGCCGGTTCGATTCTGCCGCTGTGCGGCGCCTGCCCGGAGAAGGACGCCACCTGGCGCCTCATCCGCGCGGGCGCCGCGGCGGCACGCTCGTAGTCTTCCCCGCGCCGCCTCCCGTCTCGGCTCCTTCCTTCCCGCCACCGCGCGCCTCGGACATCCGCTGGCGCCTCTCGGTCGCCGTGCGGAGCCGCTCCGCGAGCGCCTTTTCGTGGCCGGCGTCGCGCGGCCGGTAATACCGACGTCCGCGGAGACGTTCCGGCAGGCAGTCGATGTCGGCGGTCCCTTCCTCGAAGTCGTGCGCGTACCGGTATCCGCCACCGTAGCCCAGGTCGCGCATCAGCCCGGTCGACGCGTTCCGGATCGCGAGCGGCACCGGGTCGGTGAAGCCGGCCTTCAAGTCCTCGACCACCCGTCCGTACGCCTCGTACACCGCGTTGCTCTTCGGCGCCGCGGCGAGGTAGATCGCCGTCTGCGCGAGGGCGAGCGCCCCTTCCGGCAGGCCGAGGCCCGCGAAGGCATCGCGACCGGCGAGCGCGAGGCGGAGCGCCCCGGGGTCGGCGTTGCCGATGTCCTCGCTCGCGAACCGGATCATCCGGCGCGCGAGGTAGAGCGGGTCCTCGCCCGATTCGATCATCCGCGCCAGCCAGTAGATCGCGGCATCGGCGTCGCTGTTGCGCAGCGACTTGATGAGCGCCGAGATCAGGTTGAAGTGCTCCTCCCCCTCGCGGTCGTAGAGGAGCGCCGCGCGCGCCTGCGCGGCGTCGAGGGCGGCGCGGTCGATCGTCCGGCCCGGACCGGCGGCCGCGGTGGCGCGGGCCACGGTCTCGAGCGCGTTGAGCGCCCGCCGCGCGTCGCCGGCCGCGTGCGCCGCCAGGGATCTCAGATCGGCGTCCTCGATCCGGATCGCCTCGGCGCCGAGACCGCGCGGGTCGTCCAGCGCCCGCCGCAGGAGCGCCGTCATCGCGTCGACCGTCAGGGGCTCGAGGACGTGCACCGCGCAGCGCGACAGGAGCGCGGCGTTCACCGCGAACGACGGATTCTCCGTGGTGGCGCCGATCAGGACGATGGTGCCCTCCTCGACGTGCGGCAGGAAGGCGTCCTGTTGCGCCCGGTTGAAGCGGTGGATCTCGTCGATGAACAGGATGGTCCGCGGCCCGCCGGCGGCGCGCGCCCGCTCGGCGGCCGCCATGACTTCCCGGATCTCCTTGATGCCCGAGAGCACGGCGCTGTAGGAGACGAACCGGGCGCGCGTGCGGTCGGCGATCAGGCGGGCGAGGGTCGTCTTGCCGGAGCCGGGCGGACCCCAGAGCAGAAGCGAGGCGACCTGGTCTGATTCGATGGTGACGCGCAGCGGCCGGCCCGGCCCGAGCAGCGCCTCCTGCCCCACGATCTCCTCGAGGGCGCGCGGACGCATGCGCTCGGCGAGGGGGGCGTCGGATCGGTCGCGGGCCGCTCCCGCAGGGCGGGTTATCGCCCCGGGCGGCTCCGGAACGGACGGATCGGTCTTCCCGTCGAAGAGATCCATCCGCCGATGCTACATCACGAGCAGCCGGCGACCGCGCGTCGCCGGCCGGGACGCGTCAGCCGGCGTTCTTCTGGAGCGCCGGCACGGCGACCGAGTGGTCGCTCCCCTTGGCGGCGGCGGGTTCGGCGTCGGACTGCACGAAGGCGTGCATCTCACGGACGCGCGACGCGGCCAGGGTCGTGACCACGGCGTCGTAGACCGAGAGGGCCGCCATCAGCGGTTCGAGCACGTGCGCCTCGAACGAGCGCACCCGGCGGCCGAGCTCGGCGTCGGAGAGGCTCTCGAGGTCGCGCCGCTCGCCGGATCGAAGGCTCCGGTTCGCCGCGTGCAGCACCTCCAGCGCCGCGCCGACCGCGCGCCGCTCCTCGGGATTCAGCGCATGGATCTGCCGCGCCAGCTCGAACTCCTCCGGGGCCATCCGGTGCATCTCGGGCGACCCGTTCTCCCAGTGCTCGCCGGTCAGGATCCACTCGATCGAGGTGTCGCCGATGCGCGCCAATTCCAGGAGGCGTTTCACTTCGGGCAGGATGCCGTTCTCGTACTTGTGCACCGCCGGCTGCGTGGCGCCGAGCAGCTGGGCCATCTGCCACTGCCGGAGTGCGCGAGTTTTTCTCAGGTGCTTGATGCGGGTTCCAATCGAGGCTTTGTCGAGCTGTCTCACGATCATCTCGCTTTCCACCCACCGGACTCGGCAAACTAGGGCATTGACCCTAGCCGGAGCGGTTGGATTGTCAGATAGGCGACGGGGATTATACGCAGGCATGCACATCGCGGCAAGTGAAATCATAAGCCGGTGGAATCCGCCAGGGCCCGAATGGCGGCGGCGAAGCCCTGTTTATCGGCAGTCCGGACCCATTTTGAGGGTATTTACCTAGGCGTCGTCCCGAATCCCCACCCCAGGTAGAGGCCGACGTCGGGGACGTTATGGCTGGCGGTCAGGTTCTCGAGAAGCGCCGCTTCGAAGCTGTCGCCTCCGGCCGTCAGGTGCCGGTATCCGAAGGAAGTCTCAATCGAAGTGCCTCCCAGGCTGCCTCCCTGCTCCCGGCCGAAGGGTCCGGCGACCGCGTGCAGGGCGATCAGGACGCTGTTGCGGCTGCGCAGAAGAATGGCGCTCGAGGCATAGGCCGAGATCCGGTTCCGCGGCGCGAGCCCGGGCGCCGGATCGAACCGCCCGGGGAGGGCATACCCGCCGCCGAGGTGCCAGGTCGAGCGATCCGCCCGCCAGGTGGCCTCGAGCCCTGCGGCGGCATCGACCGACCCGTTGCCGTCGAGCCGGTCGGGATCGCCGGTCGGCAGTTCGATCGACCCCGTGGCCGCCAGGGCGAAGCGATCGTCCGCCGGACGCGCCAGGGCCACCCGAGCCTCGAGCGCCAGATCGCCGAGCCCGGCACCCGAGGGCGCCTCCCCGAGATAGACCGTCCCGCCGGCGTCGGTCAGACCGACCACGTACTGATCGTTCGCGAAGTCGGGTCGCCCCCCGTCCGGAAGGTGCAGGAAATCGTGGAACTGGTTGATGCCCGAATCGAGGACACCGCCGCCGTGCGCGACGATCGGGAGGGTCGCGTCGAGCTCGACGCGGCGGCTCACGCCCCAGGCGAGTCCGACCGTCAGGCGCGCCGTCTCGCCGTCGACGTAGTAGGCGTGCCCCGAGGGGTCGGCGGCCGCCGTCTGGCGCAACACCGGTTCGGTCACCCGGCCGTCGGGAGGGCGGGTCGACTCCGACGCGAAGCGGGTGAGCAGGGCATCGCTCGCGGCGTGCGTGCTCAGGTATGAGAGCCCCAGGTGCCAGCGGAGGGCGCCGACCCCGGTGAGGAAGGCGCTGCGCGGGATCAGGTCGATGAACGGCAGGCCGAGAGGGAACTGGCCCCGCAGATCGAGCGGCGCTTCGAGAGGCTCGCGTTCGTTCGCGGGGAGCCCATCGCCCGGGGGCTCCGCGGCGAACAGGGCGGCGGCGCCGGCCAGGCCCGCGCCGAGCAGGACGACGGCGATTCGGCAAGGACGGATCAGGGAAGTGGGCGCCCGCGGCGGATCATGCGCCGCCCCTGGGGTTCGAACCGAGCAGGGATTCGAGCGTGGCCTCGAGCGCTCCGGGCGAGCGGTCGACGCCGGCGACGACGCCCTGGGCATCGACCAGCACGGCGAAGGGCAGCCCGGCGGACGCGGCCGCATACAGGCGACTCAGCGGTCCCCTGGGCCCGCCGTCGTGGATCTGCTGGCCGGGGAGGTGGTGGTTGTAGACGAACGCCTCGAACGCCTTCGGATCGTCGTCGAGGCTGACGCCGACAACCGCCAGCCGCGATCCGTACTGATCGGCGAGTCGTCGCACCACGAGCGCGCTGTCGCCGCAGGGCGGACACCACGACGCCCAGAAATCGATCAGCACCGGGCGCCCCTTGAGCGCGGCGAGCGAGACTTTGGCGCCGCCCAGCGCGGTCGCCTCGAAGTCGGGGGCGCGGTCGCCGACCGCGGGTGGCGCGAGCGGCCCGGTCGAGGCTTTCGCGGCGCTCGTGGCGCGCGGCAGGAAAGCGCCGAAGGTCCGCGATCCGCGGCCGACCACGAGTCTCAGCGGATCTCCCGGGGTCCGGTCGATGAGCCGCAGCACCTCCGCCGGCGCGAGCGGCCGGAGATCGATGACCGGGGTGTTGCCGACCACGAGGACGACGTCGCCCGGAAGGAAGCCGGCGCGATCGGCGGGCGATCCGGTGAGCACGCGCATCACTTCAACGCGGCCGTGGTTGACCCCGAGCAGGAGCCCCGCGACGTCGCGCGCCGCGCGCGGGTCGACCGGGGCGGCATGCGACCGGCCGCAGGCCAGCGCCGCCACCAGCGCGGCACCGATCGTTCGCCATCGACGCGGGGAGAGCATGCGCCGCGATCGTAGCATGGGCCGCCGCGGCGGCCCGGAGGATCAGGGGCGGTCGAGGGCGCCTTCCGCTCCTGCCGCCGCCCAGATCTCGCGCGAATCCTGACCCAGGTTGTACAGCGCGGCCGCCGCGACCTCCGGCTTGATCCACTCCGGGAGCATGGCCGGAAGCGGTCGGTCGACCGCGGCCTCCGCCCCGCCACCGAACCGCAGATCGGCGGGCGCCGGGTACGACAGGTACGGCTCGGAGGGGGCGGTCACGCCGGCTCCCTCGATCGCCAGCTTCAGCGAACGGAGCCCGAGGTCGAGCAGGCGGGAGTGCATCCGCTCCGGCGAGAGCGTGCGCGCCAGGACGAGACGCAGGTTGTTGAGCCGCGCCGTCATCCGGAGCCGCAGCCGCGTCGAGCGCGCATCGAACGGCGCGAGATCGATCTCGCAGCGGTGCCGCATCAGCCCCGCCTGCGTGCCGAAGGAGTCGCCGCGCAGGCTGACCACGATCCGCCGCGGCGCCTCGCTCTCGACGACTTCGATCTCGGACCAGAAGGGGGCGTCGTTCCAGGTTCCCTCCTGCCGCCAGATAGATCCCGGGTCGAGACCGTCGCCGCGCTTGAGCGTCGACGATTCGATCCGCATCAGCGGGCGGCCGCGACCGTGCGCCGCATGCAGCGCACCGAAATCACGCAGCGCCTCCCATGCTGCTTCGATCGGCACCTGCAGCAGAACGCTGCGGTTTTCCCTGCAGGTCCGGCCGACGATCAGGTGGACCATCACCAGGAACACGACCAGTGAACCCATCGCCAGAATGAGCATGTGGCACTCCTCTTCGCGGCTCGTCGGTTAGTCCGGATGTCGCGGCGAGGGTCCCCTAGGACCTGCGTGGGCCGGCCGGTTCCGGCCAATGCGAGGCGGGAATCTATCACAAAAGCGTCATTGGGCAGTCGGAAAATTGGCGTCCGGAGCGGGGTTCGGAGGACCCGGACCCGGAACCCGGCGGGCGGCGGGCGGGCGACGCCGCACCCCCGCCTATACTTAATGATGTGACGACCCCCCGACAGGACGCGCCGCTCGCCGCGCTCCTCAACGATCGGACCCGGAGGGGGGATCTCTGGGCGTCCGAGGGAGACGCCGGCGGGCTTCGCTGCTTCGCCTGCGGACACCGCTGCTTCATTCCTTCGGGGCGCCAGGGTGTCTGCCGGGTGCGCTTCAACGACTCCGGGATCCTCAAGGTGCCGTGGGGCTATGTCGCGGCGCTGCAGTGCGATCCGATCGAAAAGAAGCCTTTCTTCCACGTCCTCCCCGGCGCCCGCGCCCTGTCGTTCGGCATGCTCGGGTGCGACCTGCACTGCGCCTACTGCCAGAACTGGGTCACCTCGCAGGCGCTGCGCGATCCGGAGGCGGTCGCCCCGGCGCGGCCGATCGAGCCCGAAGACCTGGCGGAAGAGGCGGTGCAGCGGGGGGCCCCGGTTCTGGCCTCGACCTACAACGAGCCGCTGATCACCTCGGAGTGGGGAGTGGCGGTCTTCAAGGCGGCGGCCGCCCGCGGGATCCTCGGGGCCTACGTGAGCAACGGCAACGCCACCGAAGAGGTGCTCGACTACATCGCTCCCTGGGTGAGCCTCTACAAGATCGATCTGAAGTCGTTCCGGGATCGGACCTATCGATCGCTCGGCGGCACGCTGCGGGCGGTGCAGACCTCGATCGCGTCGATCGTGCGGCGGGGAATCTGGCTCGAGGTGGTGACCCTGGTGGTTCCCGGGCTCAACGATTCCATGGAGGAGCTCCGGGACATCGCCCGGTTCCTGCGCGGCGTGTCACCCGACATCCCCTGGCATCTCACCGCGTTCCACCCCGACTATCGGATGGGCGATCGACCGCCGACGGAAGCGCGCACGCTCCTCGACGCCGCGGCGATGGCGCGCGCCGAGGGGATGCACTTCGTCTACGTCGGCAACCTTCCCGGGAGCGCCGGCGAGTTCGAGTCGACCCGCTGCCCGGGGTGCTCGACCGTTCTCGTTCCGCGCGCGGGCTACCGGGTCGGACGCGTGAGCCTCGACGCCGCCGGATGCTGTCCCCGCTGCCGGCGCGCGCTCCCGGGTCGGTTCGCCGGCGGGGTGCGGAACCCGGCGGCGGCGCCGTCTCAGGGCTGAGGGGGCGCGCCCGGCCGCATGCCGCCGCCGGCGCGCGCCGCAAGCGCCCGGTTCAACTCCGCCACGAACCGCTCCGGATCGTCCGGCGTGACGATCACGTGCCTGATCCAGCCGGTCCGGCGCCTGAGCGTGACCGAGTTCCAGAAACGCCAGCCGCCCCACGACTCGTGCGGGAAGGCCCCCTCCCGGTGCACTGCCTCGATGTCGTCGAGACGGAAGCGCCGCACGCGATAGCCGAGGACCTCGACCACGACGTTGTCGTCGGTGATGCGGTAGCGAATCGATCCGCAGGCGGCGAGGTAGACGAAGAGGATCGCCGCGATCACCATCGCCTGCACCAGGGCGATGACGCTCATCCGTCGCCGTCCCTCAGGGGACCAGGTTGTACAGGGTGTCGCGCTGGCGCGGCAGGTAGCCGGCCTCGCGGATGAGGCGTTCCATCTCGAGACGCGTGGTGCAACCATGCGCGCCGGCCGCCTTCACGACGTTCTCCTCGATCATGATGCTCCCCATGTCGTTGGCCCCGAATCGGAGCGCCACCTGGCCGATCTCCTTCCCCTGGGTCACCCACGACGACTGCACGTTGGCGATGTTGTCGAAGAAGAGGCGGGTGATCGCCTGCGTGCGGAGGTACTCGCCGCTGGTCGCCTCGCGGCCGCCGAGCGCGGTGTTGTCGGCCTTGTAGGTCCAGGAGATGAAGGCGGTGAAGCCGCGCGCCCCCCGCGCGACGCTCCGGTCCTGGACCTCGCGCACCCGTCGAAGATGCTCGACGCGGTCGGCGTACGACTCGACATGCCCGAACATCATCGTGGCCGTGGTCGGGAGACCGAGCGCGTGCGCGCTCTCCATCACGCCGAGCCAGTCGTCCGACATCGTCTTGAGCGGCGAGATGCGGCGGCGCACCTCGTCGACCAGGATCTCGCCGCCGCCTCCGGGAATGCTCTTCAGGCCGGCCTCCCGGAGCCGCCGCAGCACCTCGTCGATCGTCAGGCGGCTCACGCGGGCGATGTGCTGCACCTCCGACGGCGAGAAGGCGTGCAGGTGGATGGTCGGGAAGCGCCCGGTCAGCGCGCGCAGGAGGTCCTCGTACCACTCGATCGGCAGGTCCGGGTGGTGGCCTCCCTGCATCAGGACGCCGGTGCCGCCGAGCGCGAGGGTCTCCTCGAACTTCGCGAACAGGCTCTCCTTCGAATGCAGGTACCCCTCGGGGTCGCCGGGGTCGCGGTAGAAGGCGCAGAAGGAGCAGCGCGCCGTGCAGATGTTCGTGTAGTTGACGTTGCGATCGACGATGTAGGTGACGATCGGCTCGGGATGCAGGCGCCGGCGCACCATGTCGGCCGCGATCCCGAGATCGAGGAGCCTTCCCGACCGGAACAGCAGGAGCGCTTCGTCCGCCTCGAGGCGTCGCCCGTCCGCGACGTCGGCGAGCAGCCGATCGACCGCGGGGTCGAGGCGCCGCACCGCGGCGCGCTCCTCGAGCGGTTCGAAGCGGGTCGGCAGCGCGTCGCCGGAAGGGCGCGCGGGGTCGTCGGTGGTCGGCGTCGGGTTCACGGCATCCTCCCGGGGACGGCTTCAGCGGGTCGCGGGCCGGCGCCACGTGGCGCCGGCGTCGTCGGCACCAGGCCGAGTTCGCGCGCCCGCGCGATGAACAGCGCCGCCGCGCGCGCCTCCTCCTCGCCGAAGCGGTAGTGGATGTTGTCGCGCAGGTACGACCCAACGGACGCGGCCGGGATCCCGATCGTCGCGGCGCTCTCTGCGGCGATCGTGTCGAGATGCTCGAGCCCCTCCGCGAGCGACACTTCGAACAGCGGCCCGGTCTCCGCGGCGCGCTCGGGTCGCACGGCCCAGGCGGCGAACACGAAGGGCAGCCCGGTCATGGCGCGCCAGGCCTCGGCGAGATCGAGCACGACGAGGCCGCGCGTGTCCGCGCCGAGCGCCGCATCGCCGATCAGGAGCGCGGCGTCGTGATCGCGGAGCATCTCGGGCAGCGACGGCGGCGCCTCGGTGAAGCGCAGGCCGCGCGCGCCGCGCGCCGCCAGGACGATGCGCGCCAGCGCCTGGGAGGTGCGCGAGGAGCGGTCGAGCGCGACGCTGCGCGCTTCCTCGAGCGGCCGGCGCGACGCCAGAAAAACCGATCGGGCCCGTTCGCGCGACGCCACGCCGGGGGATGGCAGGAGCGTGATCCCCGCCGCCGCGAGCGCCGGCGCCGCCACGATCGGCACGAGACCGGCGTCGACCCCCCCGCGCAGGAGCAGATCCGGGATGCGTGACGGCGGCTCGGCGATCACCGCGCACCGATCGCGGAGACTGCCGCGCCGGAAGCCCCACAGGAGCGGGGCGGCGTTGACGTAGGGCACGGTGACGAGGCGAAGCGGCAGCATGGAAGAGCGGGATTCTAGCAGGTCCGGAGCGCGGGTGGTCGTGTGCCGCAGGGAGTGCTAGTCTCGCTGACCGGCGTCGGGGAGCCGGGGACCCGTCCGGGAGCCCGCCGCTTGTCCTTCATTTC
>DATKFL010000175.1:0-2774 GCA_035511355.1 Dongiaceae bacterium | reverse complement strand
TGCGGCCGGCGGCCCGCGGTCGGGTGCTCCTGGCGGGCGACGCCTCCGGCTACGTCGACGCGATCACCGGCGAGGGGATCGGCCTCGCCTTCGCCGCCGCGGAGGCGCTGGTGCGCGCGACGACGCGCCCGGACGGGGCGGCGGTCTATGCGTCGGCGCTGGCCCGGCTCACCCGGCGCCATCGCTTGTGCACGCGGGCGCTGCTCGCTTGCGCCGAACGACCCGCCCTCCGACGCCGCTTCATCCGGGCGCTCGCGGCCTCCCCTTCCGGCGGGCGCGGGCTCCTGGCGCTGTCGAACGGTTCCTGGGGATGGGGACGCGCCCTGCCGTCGCTCGTGACCGTGGCCGCCCGCACGCTCAGTCCCGGCCGCGCTCCGGCGCCGCAGCGGGCGCCGGCGCCGTCCTGATCGGAAGGCCCAGGGCGCGCACCCGCACCGCGGCCGCTTCGATCGCCGCGCGCGCCGCGTCGACCGTCGGCCCGGACGCCGCCAGCGTGCAGATCGGCTTGCCCGCCTCGATCGTCTCTCCGGCCCGGGGTCGGTCGCGGGCCCCGTGCACCGCGAGCGCCTCCGGAGGCGGCGCGATGAAGGTCTCCGCGGCGTACAGCACGCCGCGCGCGCGCACCGCTGGTCTGCCCGGCGGCTCCGGCGTGGTGTCGAAGCCGCTCGCCGCCGCGGCATGCGCCGCCCCCTCTCCCGCGGCGACCCGGATCGCGGCGTCGACGAGCCGGCCCGGGCGCGCTTCGTCGTACAGCTCCATCGAAGCGGTCCAGCGCGGATTCACCTCGATGAGGTGCGGCCGCCCGCCGACCGCGATGAAATCGAACCCGGCGAGGCCGGAGAGGCCGAACCCCTCCGCGAGTCCCGAGGCGATGCGTCGCGCCTCGTCGATGCCCGCGGCGTCGAGGAGCCGATCCGGACCCGCGAGCGGTGCCGAAGCATCGAACAGGTTTCCCGAGTGCCTGAAGCCGGCGCCACCGAGCGCCTCCCAGCCGGAAAGCTGGGCGCTCACCCCGAGGAGCCGGGCCGAGCGGCCGTCGGCGAGGAAACCCGCCGAGCCGGCGCGCCCCTCGAGGTACTGCTGCAGATACCACCCCGGAGGCACCAATTCGCCGGGCCGGGCAAGGCGGAGGTGACCGCCGCCGGCGCCGCGCCGCGGTTTCAGGAGGAACGTGCGGCCGTCCGCGGGGACCCGCGCCGCCGCGACGACCGGCGCCTGCGGCAGCCGGGCCCCCGCGAGCCACGTCGCGAGCCGCTCCGGATTCCGGACCGCGCGCACCGCGGCGGCGGCGCTCCCGAGCGGACGACCGCGCCGTTCGAGAAGCCGGAGAAGCCCGGGCCGATTCTCGAGGCCGCCGGCCGCGAGGAACCCCTGCCACTCGATCCGCAGCGCCTGCCGTCCAAGACTCGCGACGGTGCGGGCCAGCCCGGCGTCGCGCGCCACGGAAAGAAGCTGGATCGGCTCGCCGTCGAGGTCGGCGTCGGCGAAGAAGTCGAGGGCCACGAGGCCGCCCGGGAAGAGCCGCCGCGCCTCGGAACTCCGGATCGCCGACTGCGCGAGGGCGCGCGCCGAGGCGCCGAGGAGGAGGAGCCGGTCGCCGGTCCGAGCGGGCATGACGCCCCGATCAGCCGCCGGCGAGAATCGCCGCGGCGCGGGCGCGTGCCGCCGCGGCGTCGATCGAAGGCGCCGGCCCGTCGCCGAGCAGGTCGCGAAGGAGCGCCGCCTCGACCTTGAACTTGAGATCGCCGATGGCGAGCGCCCCGAGGGCGAAGACCCCCGGCCCGAGCGTGACGCCGTCGGCGGGAGCCTCCACGCCGGCGAGCCCGGCCGGCGGCACCGCGTTGACGTCGGCGAGGATCTTCGGTCCGCGCAGCGCCTTCACCGAGGCCTCGCCGAGGAGTCCCGCCCCCGCCGCGCCGGCGGCGATGATCACGTCGGACTGCGCCGCGAGCGCGGCGCGTTCCGCCTCGCCCGCCGCACCCCGGGGGGCGACCGCGCCGCCGTACAGGGTGCCGACCTCCTCGGCCGCGGTGGTGGCCCGGAGCGCCTCGCGCGAGACCAGGGTCACGCGCCCGCCGGCGGCGGCCGCCATGCCGGCCGCGGCGCGCCCGACGCCGCCGGTCCCGCCCAGGACGACGACGGTACGTCCCTTGAGGCCCTCCTTCGCGCCGGCGGTGCGCAGGAGCGCCTCGACCTTGGCGACGAGGGCGGCGGCGGTGGTGTAGGCCCCCTTCGGATCGACGAAGAGCGCGATCTGGAACGGCTCGAAGAGCGCCTTCCGGGCCGCGCGGAAGCCGGCCTCGGCCTCCGACAGGTCGGCGCTCGCGACCATCAGGGCGGAGGCGCGCGCCCCCTTCGGACCGCGCGAGAACATGACGTCCTGCACGAGGCCGCGCACCTCCGCGGCCCTGACCCCGGAATAAGGGAGCACGGCGTCGAACCCGGCGTCGTACGCCATGTTCACGTCGAACGGGCTGACGTGCGGCTCGGCCGCGACGATGTAGAGCAGGCGCTTGCGTTCCACGACGATCTCCGGCGGCGGGTCGCAGGGGGGAAGCGGGGCGGCGGGAGGCGGCGCACGCGAACGCGCGCCACTCCCTCGCACCCGGGGCGATGTCAGCCGTTCGCGATCAGGCGAACGGGTGCTTCGCCTTGTCCTTGCGCTCGGTGACCGTCTTCACGTTCGGCTCGCCCTTCATGGCGCGGGCGATCGCTTCCTTGGTGGCGCGGTAGTTGAAGTCGAAGATCTTCTTGTTGTCCTTGGCTTCCCAGTG
>DATKFL010000174.1:0-2047 GCA_035511355.1 Dongiaceae bacterium | reverse complement strand
GCAACGCCGGTCGCATCGAGGTGGTTGAACTCAGGAGCGGCAAGCGGACGGTGGTTCACCAGGGTGGCACGTATGCCCGTTACGCCGGGTCGGGACACCTGCTCTACCTCAACAACCGGACGCTGTTCGCCGCGCCGTTCGACCTGGGGTCACTGAAGATGACCGCGCTGCCGGCGCCGGTCCTGCAGGACATCAGCAGCAGTCCCGAAGGGGGAGCGCAGTACGACGTATCGGCCGGCGGCACGATTGTCTACCTGACCGGCCAGTCGGCGGGCGCCCGCAACGCGCTGGTCTGGTCCGACCGTCAGGGGAAATTGACCCCGGTCGTCGAATCGCGCCGCGAGTACCTGTCGCCACCGCGCCTGTCTCCCGACGGGCGCCGGGTCGCGGTGCCGATCGTCGCCGACGGGAACACCGACATCTGGATCATCGACCTGGTGCGTGACACGCAGACGCGGCTGACCTTCGACGAGGGGCGCGACCTCTACCCGGTCTGGTCGCACGACGGGCAGTTCGTCTACTTCACCTCGAACCGGCTGGGGAAGTGGAACATCCTGCGCAAGCGGGCCGACGGGACCGGCCCCGAGGAGTCGATGATCACGTCGGACGAGGAGATGGACGCCTACGCGGCGTCGGCCGACGGCCAGTACCTCGGCTTCCACAACCTGTCGTCGTCGGGTGACACGATGATCCTGCCGCTCAAGGGAGAGCCCAAGCCCCGGCCGATCTTCACCAGCCCGGCCAGCGACGGCGACCCGGTTTTCTCGCCGGACGGCCGCTGGGTCTCCTACGACTCGGACGAATCGGGCCGGTGGGAGGTCTACGTGCGGCCGATCGACGGGAAGGGCGGCCGCTGGCAGGTCTCGGCCCAGGGCGGCGAATTCGCCCGCTGGTCGAAGGACGGCACGGCGTTGTACTACCTCGAACGCAACAAGGCGGCCTGGAAGGTGCCGGTGAGGGCGGTCGGCTCGACGTTCGAGGTCGGTCGCCCCGAAAAGCTCTTCGACCTCTCTCCCGGCCTGCAGTCCGACTGGGACGTCACCGCCGACGGCAACCGCTATCTGCTCATCCAGAGCGAGACCAGCAGCGCCGCCAACGGGCACAACATGGTGAAGATCACCTTCAACTGGTTCGGAGAGCTCAGGGCGCTGCTGGCGACCCGGCCCTAGCGCGCCGCGCCGCGCCTCCGCTCAGCGCGGAGTCGCCGACCCGGGCGGGGGCGGCCAGTCGAAGTCGGCGTCGTACACGAAGATCGAGTGGCCGATCGCCGCCACCGGACGGCGGGTGCGCAGGATCGTCATGAGCGGCCGGGCGTCGTCGGGCAGGTAGAGTGCTTGTAGATTTGTCACGCTGATCGCCAGTCGGTCGCCGCGTCGCACGGTCCCGACCACGCGCTCCGGCATCGGGCGCATCTCGCTGGGCAGGAAGTCGGCGTCGATCCCGTAGTAGGCCGGGTCAGCCGCGCCGAAGTACGAGATCTTCGGCCGCGGCCCGGGATGCGCCGCGAGCCAGGCCGCGAGCCCCTTCAGGTCCTGCCCCCAGTCGAGATTCGAATCGACGAGATAGCGGTAGCCGCCCTCCGGCCCGCCGGCGAAGCGGTTGAAATAGGCGAGATGGTCGGGATGGTTTCGAATCGTCCCGAGCGCGACGAGCCCGGCGGCCGCCGCGGCGACGGCGGCCACGAGCCGCGGCGCCGGGCGCGCGAGCGGCCAGGCGGCGAGCCGGCCGGCCGCGACGAACAGGAAGGGATCGATCGGCAGGAGATGCCGGTGCCCGATGCTCAGGCCGTGCGCCGCCGCCATCCCGGCGTAGATCACGACGGGGAAGAGGAGATAGGCGTCGACCCGTCGCCAACCCGCCGGACCGAGCGAGAGCAGTAGCGCGGCGGCGACGAAGAGAAGCATCGGGATCGGCGTTTTGAGCGCGAAGGTGATCGGGAAGAAGGACCACCAGCCGCCGGCGCGGATCTCTCCCATGAGAAAGGCGCGGTGATGCTCCCCCGAGCGCAGCATGTCGAGGAAGCCGTGCAGGTAGGCTTCCGGCAGGA
>DATKFL010000173.1:0-3513 GCA_035511355.1 Dongiaceae bacterium | reverse complement strand
GTCCGACCTCGGCACGCCTCCGCGCGCGGGTCGTCGCCGAGCGCGATCGCCTCCGGCGTGAGAATCCCGGCGCCCCGGGGCCGGTGCCGGTCGAGCTCGTGACCGCCTCGGCCAGCGGGCTCGATCCCCACATAGGCCCCGCGGCGGCGCTCTGGCAGGTGCCGCGCGTCGCGGCGGCGCGCGGGCGGTCGACGGCCGAGATCGAGGCCGTCGTCGCGCGGCACGTCGAACCGCGCTCGCTGGGCGTCTTCGGCGAGCCGCGGGTGAACGTGCTCCTCCTCAACCTCGACCTCGACGCCCGTTGGGGCAGGCCGCGCTAGGATGCCTGCATGACGGACCCGCGCCGCCCCGATCCCGACGCCCTTCTGGCCCGGGTGCGCCACGAAGAGGGGGCGCGCACGCGCGGCCGGCTGCGCATCTTCTTCGGCGCCGCGGCGGGTGTCGGGAAGACCTACGCGATGCTCAAGGCGGCGCAGGACCGCCGGCGCGCCGGCGACGAGGTGGTGGTCGGCCTGGTCGAGACGCACGGCCGGCCCGATACCGCGGCACTCCTCGATGGTCTCCAGGCGCTGCCGCCGCGCCTCCTGACCTATCGCGGTCAGTCGATCCCGGAGTTCGATCTCGACGCCGCGCTCGGGCGCCGGCCGCGACTGCTGCTGCTCGACGAACTGGCGCACACCAACGTGCCCGGCTCGCGGCACGAGCGCCGGCACCAGGACGTCGAGGAGCTGCTGGGCGCCGGCATCGACGTCTGGACGACGCTCAACGTGCAGCACCTCGAGAGCCTCAACGACCTGGTCGCGCAGGTCACCGGCGTGACCGTGCGCGAGACCCTCCCGGACGTGGTGATCGAGGCGGCGGACGAGGTGACGCTCATCGACCTGTCGCCGGACGAGCTCCTCGGCCGCCTGCGGGAAGGCAAGGTGTACCTCCCCGAGCAGGCCGACCGCGCGCTCGGCGGGTTCTTCAGGAAGGCGAACCTGATTGCGCTCCGGGAGCTGGCGCTGCGCGCGACCGCCGACCGGGTCGACGCGCAGATGCAGGTCTACCGCCGCGCCGAGGCGGGGGAGCGGACCTGGCCGATCACCGAAAAGATCCTGGTCTGCGTCAGCGCCAGCCCGTCGGCGATCCGCGTGGTGCGCGCCGGGCGACGCCTGGCGCGGCGGCTGCGCGCCGACTGGACGGCTCTCTACCTCGAGGAGCCGCGGCACCTGAGGCTTCCGCCCTCCGACCGGGAATACGCCGAGCAGGCCCTCCGCGCCGCCGAGGCGCTCGGCGGGGAGAGCGTCGTGCTCGCCGGGCAGGACGCGGTCGAGGAGCTGCTCCGGTTCGCGCGCGACAACAACTTCTCGAAGATCGTGGTCGGCAAGCCGGGGCGCTTCTGGCGCCTGCGCGATCTCGTCTCGGGCTCGTTCGTGGCGCGCCTCGCCGCCGAGAGCGGCAGCATCGACGTCTTCATCGTGCACGGCGGCGGCCGGGGCGACGCGGCGACGCGAGCGGCGGGAACCCCGGCGCGGCCGCCGATCGACTGGCGCGGCTATGCCCTGGGCGCCGCGACCGTGGTCGGGGTCACGCTCCTGCTCGTGCCCCTGCACGAGCGGATGGCGCAGGCGAACCTGATCATGGTCTACCTCGTGGGGGTCGTGCTGGTGGCGCAGCGGTTCGGGCGCGGCCCGTCGATCCTGGCGGCGGTCCTGAGCGTCGCGGCGTTCGACTTCCTCTACGTGCCGCCGCGCCTCACTTTCTCGGTTTCGGACACCGAGTACCTGGTCACCTTCGTCGTGATGCTCCTGGTCGGGCTGCTGATCGCCACGCTGACGGTGCAGGTGAAGGAGCAGGCGGAGACCGCGCGGCGGCGCGAACGGCGCACGAACGCGTTGTATGCCCTGAGCCGCGACCTCGCCTCGGCGCGCAACCTCGATGTCATGATCGCCGCGGTGCGCCGGCACGTGCGCGACCTGTTCGACGGCGACGCGTCCGTCTATCTCGCCGGCGACGACGGCCGCCTCGCGATCCGCGGCGAGGCGGCGGGGTCGGCGCACGAGGCCAAGGAGACGGCGGTCGCGCAGTGGGTGCACGACCATGGCGAGCCGGCCGGGCGCGGCACCGCCACCCTGGCCGGATCCGGGGCGCTGCACCTGCCGCTCGCCGGGAGCCGCGGGCCGATCGGCGTCCTGGCGGTGACCTTCTCCGCCGGCGGGCGGACGCCCGGCACCGATCCGATGCATCTCCTCGAGACGGTCGCGAACCAGACGGCGCTGGCGCTCGAGCGGGCGCTCCTGGCGCGCGACGCGCACCGGCAGCGGCTCGCCGCGGAGGGGGAGAAGCTGCGGAACGCGATCCTGGCCGCCGTGTCGCACGACCTGCGCACGCCGCTCGCCGCCATCGCCGGCGCCGCCTCGAGCCTCGCCTCGACCGGCGAGCGGCTCGACCCGGCGGCGCGCCGCGATCTCGCCCTGACCATCGACGAGGAGGCCCGCCGGATGAGCCGCCTCGCGAACAACCTCCTCGAAATGGGACGACTGCAGTCGCACAGCGTCGCGCTGAAGCGCGAGTGGCAGCCGCTCGAGGAGGTGGTCGGCGCCGCGCTGCATGCGCTCGAGCCGGTGATCGGCGGGCGCGACATCGCCGTGCACCTCCCCGACGATCTGCCGTTGCTCGCGATCGACGAGGTCCTGATCGAGCGCGTCCTGGTCAACCTGCTGGAGAATGCCCTGCGCTACACCCCCGCCGGCACGCCGATCAAGCTTCGGGCGGCGGCCGAAGGGGGAATGGTCGTCGTCGAGGTGCTCGACCGCGGCCCCGGCATCGCGCCGGGGGAGGAGGCGCAGCTGTTCGACAAGTTCTATCGCGGCGAGGCGGCGCGCGGCCGGCACGGCGCGGGACTCGGGCTGGCGGTGGCGCGCGCCATCGTCGAGGCGCACGGAGGCCGGATCGAAGCATTGCGCCGCGACGGCGGCGGCGCGATCTTTCGGATCACGCTGCCGCTCGGCGGCGGGGCGCCGCCGGTCGAAGGAGACCCCGCGTGAGCGACACCGGACCGGTCGTCCTTCTGGTCGAAGACGATGCGCCCATCCGCCGCTTCCTGCGCGCCGCCCTCCCGGCGCATGGCTACCGGCTCCTCGAAGCGGAGACCGCCGCCGACGGTCTCAACCAGGCCGCGACCCGCGCTCCCGAGGTCATCCTGCTCGACCTCGGCCTTCCCGACCTCGACGGTCTCGAATTCATCGCGCGGGTCCGGGAATGGTCGGCGCTGCCGATCATAGTGCTGTCGGCGCGCGGCCTCGAGCGCGACAAGGTGGCGGCGCTCGACGCCGGCGCCGACGACTACCTGACGAAGCCGTTCGGCGTCGAGGAACTCCTGGCGCGCCTGCGGGTCGCGATCCGGCATCGCGCCGGGAAAGCCGGCGACGCGGCGGCGACGATCACCCTCGGCGACCTCAGCATCGACCTCGCGGGGCACCTCGTCCGGCTCTCCGGCCACGAGGTGCGCCTCACGCCGACCGAGTTCCG
>DATKFL010000172.1:0-4046 GCA_035511355.1 Dongiaceae bacterium | reverse complement strand
AGCGAACTCTATCGCATCGATCCGGACGGGACCGTGGTCACGCTCTGGTCGTCGGCCAGCGAGACCGCGCTGGCGCTGGCGCTCGACGCGCAGGGACGGCCGATCCTCGGCACGGGCGAGCCGGCGCGCATCCGGCTGGTGACCGGACCGCAGCAGAGCACGCTCCTGGCGCGACTGCCGCCGTCGCAGGTCACCGCCCTCCTGACCGACGGTCCCCGCCTCCTTGCCGCCACCAGCAACGTCGGGCGGATCTACGCGCTCGATCCGGCGCAGGCCGAGGCCGGGACCTATCTGTCCGAGGCCTGGGACGCCGAGTGCGTGGCGCGCTGGGGACGGATCGGCTGGCGCGCCGGGCTGCCGTCGGGAAGCAAGGTCGAGATCGCGACCCGCACCGGCAACAGCGCCGTCCCTGACGCCACCTGGAGCGACTGGTCGGAGAACTATTCCGGCGCCGAGGGCAGCGCGATCTCGAGCCCGCCGGGACGCTTCCTGCAGTGGCGCGCCCGGCTGGCGCGTCCGTCCGGAGCGGGTGATGGTCCGGTGCTTCAGGCGGTGTCGGTGGCCTACGTGCAGTCGAACCTTCCGCCGATCGTGAAAGGGCTCCGGATCGACGCGCCCGGCATCATCCGCGAGCGCTCCGCCTATGTTCCCGAGCCCGAGCCGGAGCAGCAGGCGTTCACCGGCATCCAGGTGGGAGGGCCGGCGGCCGCTGCGGCCGGGTCGACCGGCTCGGACAAACGGGTCTTCGTGCGCGGGATGCGAGGCCTGGAGTGGGAGGCGGAGGATCCGAACCACGACGCGCTGGCCTTCGACCTGATGTTCCGCGGCGAGAACGAAACTGCCTGGAAACCCCTGGTGCGCGGCCTGCGCGAGCGTTACTTCGCCTTCGACACGATGCAGCTCCCCGACGGCCTGTACCGGGTCCGGGTCGACGCGAGCGACGGGCCGTCGAATCCCGGCGACCGCGCGCGGACGACGAGCCTGGTCGGCGAAGGATTCCTGGTCGACAACACGCCGCCGGCGGTGCAGGTGACCGCCAAGCGGGGCACGAAGCCCGGCACCGCCGCGATCGACGTCGCCGCGACCGACAACATCGGTCCCCTGGCGCGCGCCGAGGCCTCCGTGGACGCCACCCGCTGGCAGCCGCTCTCCCCCGTCGATGGCGTGAGCGATGCGCGGAGCGAAGCGTATGCCCTGCCGCTCGAGGGGCTTCGCTCCGGCGAGCACACCGTCATCGTCCGGGTGACCGACCTGCTCGGCAACATGGCCGCCGGCAAGGCGACCTTCACGACGGAGTGACCCGATCGCGGACTCGCGCGACCTGACCACGGCGCAGCCTCCCGCGCGGCGCCGCCGGCTCCTGCCGGCGGCGGCACTCCTCCTCGCGGCCGCGGCGGCCTGTGTCCCGTCGCGCGAGCCCGCGCCCGCCGGCCGTGCCGGCGGGGAGGCCGGACCGTCGGGCCGGTTCGTCTACCCCCTTGCGATCGAGCCCGCGACCCTGAACCTCGTGACCGGCGCCGACCTGTCGTCGGTCATGGTCGAGCGACTGGTCGCCGACTTCCTCGTCGACCAGGGCCCCGACCTGCAACTGGTGCCCTCGCTTGCCGCCTCCTGGGAGCGCTCCGCCGACGGGAAGGTGATCACCTTTCACCTCCGTCCCGGGGTGCGGTTCCACGACAGTGCGCCGTTCACGAGCGATGACGTGGTCTTCACCTGGCAGAAGATCGTCGACCCTGCGAGCCGCGCCGTCGGCCGGGTCGACGCCTTCCTTCCGATCGCCTCGGTCGAGGCGGTCGACCCGCTCACCGTGCGGGTGACCTACAAGGAAGCGTTCGCGCCGGCGCTGCGAGGCTGGCAGATCCCGATTCTGCCGGCGCACCTCTACCGCGGCGCCGACTTCGCCACCGCGGCGGCGAACCGTGCCCCGGTCGGCACCGGCCCGTTCCGATTCGTTTCGTGGGACGCAGGCCGGAGCATCGTCCTCGAAGCCAATCGCGACTACTGGGGTGGCGCGCCGGGGCTCGCGCAGTTCGTCTTTCAGATCGTCCCGGCCGCCGACACCGCGTTCCAGGCGCTCCTGGCGGGCGAGGTCGACTACGCGCGGCTGCCCGCCGCGCGCCAGGCCTCCCTGATGGACGACGCCGCCTTCACCGGCCGCTTCCGGGTGCTGCGCTCGGTGCCGCTCTTCTTCTATTACATTGCGTGGCGGGGCGACGGCTCCAACCCCTTCTTCGCCGACCCGCGCACACGGCGCGCCCTCGCCATGGCGATCGACCGGGAGGGGTATGTCGCGTCGGTGCTGCGGGGCCTCGGAGAGATGACCGACTCCCCCTTCGCACCGCTCCTCCCCGCGCCGCGGGCTCGCGGTCCGGCGCACGATCCCGCCGCCGCGGCGGCCCTCCTCGACGAGGCCGGCTGGCGGCTCGACCCGAAAAGCGGCCTCAGGAAACGCGCCGGGCGGACGTTCCGGTTCACGCTCCTGGTGTTCACCGGCGGCGAGGACCATGTGCAGTTCTCGCAGGTGGTGCAGGAGAACCTGCGCGGGCTCGGGATCGAGATGCGCATCGAGAGGCTCGACTGGCAGACACTCTGGACCCGGCTGAAGAGCGGCGATTTCGAGGCGGCCTTCTCCGGGTTCGTCCCCGGTCCCGACCCCGATTCGGTGTACGGCCTCCTGCACTCCTCGCAGATCGCCGGCGGCCAGAACTACGCCGCCTGGCGTGACCCGGCGGTCGACGCCGCTCTCGACACGGCGCGCCACACCCTGGACGACACCGCCCGCATGGCGATTTACCGGAGCATCGAGAGCCGGGTGCTCGAGGCGCAGCCGTATGCCTTCCTGTTCGCCCCGGTCGTCCTGGGGGCGGTCAACGGACGCTTCGAGGGGGCGATCCCGTCGCCGGCCGGGTTCCTCGGCCACCGGCCCGGAGCCGCGGCGCTGCGACCAGCCGTCGGTGCTCCCCAGGATCGATGAGCGGCTACCTGGCCCGGCGTCTTCTCGCCGCCCTGCCGACGCTCCTCGGAATCAGCCTCCTCGCGTTTGCGCTTCTCAGTCTTCTCCCCTCCGACCCGATCCTGACCTGGTCGGAGGGGATGATCCCGGCCTCCGCGGCGGAGATGGAGCGCCTCCGGACGGCACTCCGATCGGACGAGTCACCGGCGGAGCGTTACGCCGACTGGCTCCTGGCGCTTCTCCGGGGCGACCTCGGAGCCTCGATGCGCGACGGACGCCCGGTGACGACGCTGATCGCCGAAGCGCTCCCCTGGACCATCGTTCTCAACGGGGCGGCGGTCGTGCTCATCTATGCCCTGGGGCTGCCGCTGGGCTGGGCGCTGTCACGCCGGCGCCGTCCGATGCTCGGTGGGGCGAGCGGCCTCCTGCTCCTCTTGTCAGTCGTGCCGCCATTCGCGGCCGCGCTCCTCCTGCAGCGGCTGTTCGCCGTGCGCCTGGGTCTCCTGCCGCTTCAGGGAACCGGTGTCGGAGGCGGACTCGCCGTTCTGCCGCACCTCGTCCTGCCGGCCCTGTGCCTGGCGCTTTCAGGTTGGGGCTTCGTGGCGCGCTACGCCCGCGTCGCCTTCCGGAGTGCGATGCCGGAGAGCGCCATCGCCGCCGCCCGGGCCCGCGGCCTGGCGGGTCTTTCGCTCGGGCGGCATTTCGCGGCGAATGCCGCACTTCCCTTCCTGTGGATGCTCGGAGGGCTGGTTCCGGCGCTCCTGTCCGGGAGCGTGATCGTGGAGGAGATCTTTTCCTGGCCCGGAATGGGCCGGCTGCTGCTGCGCGGCGTGGAGGGGCGCGACTACCCCCTCGTGCTGACGCTCGTCTTCCTGTCGGGGGTCGCGGTCCTGCTCGGACAGCTCCTGGCCGACCTTCTCCTGCCGGCTCTCGATCCGCGCGCCCGGGCGCCCCTGGTCGGAACGGAATCGGGCGAATGACCCCGCGGCGCCCGACCCCCGCGGTCGCCCTGCTGACCCTGACCGGTGCCGCCCTGGTGGCGCCCCTCCTGGTCGACGATCGCCCGATCCTGGCCCGGCGGCTGGACGGGAGC
>DATKFL010000171.1:0-2718 GCA_035511355.1 Dongiaceae bacterium | reverse complement strand
AGATCGACGGTCACCCGGAGTTCCAGGAGATCGCCGCGCGCGAATTCCCCGACGGGGCGTCGGAGCCGCCGGACGGCTTCACCCGCCGCGAGATGGTGACGCTCCTGGGCGCCTCGCTGTCGCTCGCCGGACTCGCGTCGTGCCGGCGGCCCGAGCATCACATCGTGCCGTACGTCGACCCGCCCGAGACCGTCATCCCGGGCATTCCGCGGCACTACGCGACCACCCTGCCGGTGGGGCGCCAGGCGCTCGGCCTGGTGGTCGAGAGCCACGAGGGACGCCCGACCAAGGTCGAGGGGAACAGCCTGCATCCGTCGACCTTCGGCGCCTCGAGCGTGCGCGCGCAGTCGGCCATCCTCGATCTGTACGACCCCGATCGCTCGCAGACGGTGCGCCAGGCCGGGCAGCCCAAGAGCTGGGCCGACTTCGTCGCCGCCTGGGGCGCGCTCGAGAAGGATCACCTGGCGGGCGGCGGCGCCGGTCTCGCGGTGCTCACCGGCATGTCCTCGTCGCCGACGATGGCGCGCCTGCGCACCGCCTTCATGGCGCGCTTCCCGAAGGCGACCTGGGTCGTCGCGGAGCCGGTGTCGGACGAGAACGTCCTGGCCGGAATGACCCGCGTCGCCGGGCGGCCGCTCGACACCGTGCTTGCGGTCGATCGGGCCCGCGTCATCGTGGCGCTCGATGCCGACCTCTTCGGCGGGCATGCCGACGCCATCCGCAACATGCGTGGCTTCGCCGACGGCCGCCGCGCCGGCGCCACCGGCGGCACCATGAACCGCCTGTACGCGGTCGAGGCGGTGCATTCGCTCACCGGGGCGATGGCCGATCACCGGCTGCGCCTGCGCTCCAGCCGGGTCGCGGCGTTGCTGGTCGAGCTGGCGAAGGCGGCCGGCGTCGCGGGCGACGCCGCCGGGGGCGCGGCACCCGACTGGTTCGATGCGAAGATGCGCGCCTTCGTCGACGCGGCCGGGGGCGACCTGCGCGACGCGCGCGGCGCCGGGCTCGTGGTCGCGGGCGACCGGCAGCCGGCCGAGGTGCATGCCGCGGTCGCGGCGCTGAACGCCGCGCTCGGGAACGCCGGAGCCACCGTGAGCTACCGCGAGACGACCGGATCGGCGCTGCCGGCGCGCGCCGATCTCACCGCGCTCGCCGCCGCGATGCGCGCCGGTTCGGTGAAGACCCTGGTCGTGCTCGGCGGCAACCCGGCCTATGACGCGCCGGCCGATCTCGACTTCGACGCGGCGCTCGGCAAGGTGCCGAACGTCATCGCGCTCACCGATCTTCTCGACGAGACCGCCCGCCTCGCCGCGTGGCACCTGCCGCGCGCGCACGCCTTCGAGGCGTGGGGCGACGCGCGCGCCCTCGGCGGCCCGCTCTCGGTCGTGCAGCCGCTCATCCTGCCGCTGTATGGCGGCCGGAGCGACCTCGAGATCGCGGCGCTGCTCGCGACCGGCAAGGAGATGCCGGGGTACGACCTGGTGCGCGAGACCTGGAAGCCGATCCTCGGCGCGGGCTTCGAGAACGCCTGGGGCAAGGTGCTCGAATCGGGTCTGCTCGCCGGGAGCGAGCTGCCGGCGGCGGGCTTCGCGCCGAACGGCCGCGCGCTGGCCGACCTCGCGACCCTGGCGTCGTCGGGCGCCTCCAAGGCCGGCGACGGCAACTACGAGATCGTCTTCATGGCGTCGCCGGCGGTGCACGACGGCCGCTTCGCCAACAACGGCTGGCTGCAGGAGCTCCCCGACCCGATCACCAAGCAGGTCTGGGACAACCCGGCGCTCCTGAGCCCGGCGACCGCCAAGGCGATCGGCGTCGCCGACGAGCAGGTGATCAAGATCGATCTCGCCGGCCGGAGCGTCGAGATGCCGGTGCACCTCCTGCCGGGGCTCGAGGACGGCACGGTCGCCGTCACCCTCGGCTACGGCCGCACCGCCTCCGGCCGGGTCGGCACCGGCGTCGGCGTCGATCTCTATCGCCTGCGGGCGGGCGGCTCCCCCGACATCGCCCCCGGGGCGGTCGTGACACGCACCAGCCGGACGCTCCCGCTCGCGACCACCCAGGAGCACGGCAGCATGGAAGGGCGCCCGCTCGTCCTCGAGACGAGCCTCGAGGCGTTCCGGCGCGATCCCTCCTCCTATAAAGAGGAAGAGCACCCCGAGGAGCCGTCGCCGCTGTTCGAGGAGCGCACCTACACCAAGGGCCCGCAGTGGGCGATGACCATCGACCTGAACACCTGCGTCGGCTGCAACGCCTGCGTGGTCGCCTGCCAGAGCGAGAACAACGTGCCGGTGGTCGGCAAGGACCAGGTCCGGCGCGGCCGGCAGATGCACTGGCTGCGGGTCGACCGCTATTTCGCGGGCCGGCCGGAGGCGCCGGAGTCGGTGGTCTTCCAACCGGTGCCGTGCATGCACTGCGAGAACGCGCCCTGCGAGCAGGTGTGTCCGGTGGCGGCGACCGTTCACGGTGAGAGCGGGCTCAACGAGATGGTCTACAACCGCTGCATCGGCACCCGCTACTGCTCCAACAACTGTCCGTACAAGGTCCGGCGCTTCAACTTCTACAACTTCACCAAGGACACGCCCGAGACCCTCAAGATGGCGCAGAACCCCGACGTCACGGTGCGAGCGCGCGGCGTGATGGAGAAGTGCTCCTACTGCTTGCAGCGGCTGAATCGCGCGAAGATCGACGCCAAGCTCGCCGGAAAGGCGCTCGCCGACG
>DATKFL010000170.1:0-7730 GCA_035511355.1 Dongiaceae bacterium | reverse complement strand
GGCGTTGCCGATGAGCGCCAGGTCGGCCCAGCCGGTCGGCACCGGCAGCCGGTCGGCGGAGCCTTCGACGAGCGCCACCCGCGGTGCCCCGGCGGCCGCCGGCGGATCGATCCCGAGGTCCTGCTTCGCCAGCACGAGCGAGGTGCGGTTCAAGTCGACCCCGATCGACGTGCTGCGGCCGCCGGTGTCGCCGAGGACGAGCGAGGTCAGAAGCCCGGTCCCGCAGGCGAGGTCGACGAGCCGCACGCCGTCGCGCAGTCCCAGGCTGCGGATGAATTCGCGATTCGCGTCGATGTACTCCGGCTCGCGCGAGAACGGCTCGTAGGAGGTGTCGATCACGCGGCGCTCTCCGGAAGCGGATCGAGGAGCGGCCGGGTCGCCGACGCCAGCACGTAGTAACGCGTGCTCAGGAGGCTCAGAAGGCCCGCGGTCATGATCCGGTTGAAGATCGGGCGGTCGATGGCGCCGCGCCAGTAGGCGCGCCCGACGAAGCGGGTCTTGTCGCGCACCGAGCGGGTCCAGCAGGGCTCGGTGGCATCGATCACCTCGGCGGCGGTGTAGCCGAGCGAGGCGAGCAGGGTCACGTACGCCGCCGGGTCCTTCAGGTAGTTCTCGGGGTGCACGCGACGGCTCAGCGCCTCGGCGCGCGGCTCGTGCAGGATGTCCGCGATCAGGAGCCTCCCGCCCGGTCGCAGGACGCGCCGCGCCTCGGCGAGGAAGCGCCGGCGCGACTCGAACTGGAAGGCCGACTCGACGCACAGCACCACGTCGAACGAGGCGTCGGGGTAGGTCAGGTGGGTCGCATCCATCCGCTCGAAGGCGCACCCGGGGGCGTTCCGGCGGCCGTACTCGAGCTTGGCGTCGGAGATGTCGACCGCGGCGATGCTCGCGGGCGGGAAGTGCCGCGTCAGGCACTGGGTCGTCGCACCGTAGCCGCAGGCGACGTCCAGGACCGCCCCGCGCTTCTCCGGCAGGAACTCGAGCAGCCGCTCCATGAGGTTGGTGCTGGCCTCGGCGGCGGTGAGCGTGTCGGCTTCCCACCAGCCGTTGTTCCAGAAGCCGGTCGATTCGAAGTACTCGCCGAGCGGGCCCATCAGGGCGTCGATGCGCGACTGCTGCGCCTGGGCATGCGGGGTCGCCGCCGCCCGGCGGGCCGCCTCGGCGCGTCGATCGGCGCGCTTGGCGCGCGCCTCGGCGCGGGCTTCGGCGCGCGATTCCCTGAGGGTCTTCGGCTCGCTCACGACGTGCGATCGCCGCCTTTCTTCCCCTTCGCCGGCGCCGGGGCGGAGGCGGCCGGGGCGGTGGTCGCCGCAGGCGCGGCGGTCGGGTCGGTCGTCGGGGTCGGGGTCGGGGTCGCCGCGGTCGCCGCTGCCGCGTCGGGCGCCGCGGTGGCGGTCCCGGCACCGCCGATCGGCTTGAGCGCCGCCGCCTGCGAGGCCGGCTTGAGATTGAGGGATTCGACCCAGGCGGCGCGGAACTCCTGGATCTGCTTGCGCCGCCGCTCGGCGACCGGATCGCCCGGGTCGACCGCCTGGCCGGACGCCTCGCGCATCAACGACGGCGAGATCATCCGGGCCGGACGGCGGCCGCGGGCCATCGTGTCGGCGCGGCGCTCCTGGAGATTCCCGAGGAACTGCAGGAAGCGGGCGAGCGGACGTCGCTCACCGTCGGCCTCGGCCCCGGCTCCGGCAGCTGCGCCAGCGCGGGCACCGGCCCGGCGCCGGCGGAGTCGCCGGCCGGGGCGATCGTCGTCCTCGCTCGCGGCGGCCTCGGCCGGCGCTGGCGCCGCCGTCTCTCCCGGTTCTTCGAGCCCCTCCTCGAGATCGTCCTCGAGGCCGGCCTCGATCTCGTCGAGGAGCGCCATGTCGGGGTCGTCGTCGCCGGCCGCGAGCGGTGCGGGCCTGGCGGGCGCGGAGGCCGAAGGTCGCGCGGCGCCGGCCTTGCGGGCCGGCTTCGCATCGTCGAGGCCCTTGGTCTCCTCGAGCAGTTGTCTGATGGTCTTCACGAATGGCTGTTCGCTCATGACGGGATCCTTTCCTCTGCGTTGAGAGCCGGTTCCCGGGGCACGCGCTCGAGGAAGGCCTGCACGTGGCTCAGGAAGAGCTGCGGTCTGAGAATCGGGAAGAAGTGGCCGACGTTGGCGAGGAGCACCCGCTCGGCGGCGGGCATCGTCTCGCGCAGGATTTCGCTGGTCTTGATCCAGCGCGAACGCTCGCCGTAGATCAGGAGCACCGGCCGGTCGATGCTGCGCAGGTCCTCGATCGACACGCCGCCGCTCTGCATCTCCTGCCAGGCGGTGGTGGACTTGAGGAGTGCGATCCAGCGGTCGGCGGTGCGGCGCGCGCCGTTCCAGAGGCCGAACGGCACGAAGAACTCGCCCGAGCGCGGCCGGCGCTGCCGCATCGCCTGCCAGCGCGGCTGCGCCAGCTCTTCCAGGAATCCGTACGCCACCTTCGGCATGCCGTCCGGCACCTCGATGCCGACCGTCTTCAACTGCCCGCGCCAGGTGTCCCAGTAGGCCTGGTCCTGCCCCATGTCGAGCGGCTGCAGCGAGTAGATGGTGGCGTCGGCGAGGGTGATCGAGCGGACCCGCTCCGGATGGCGCGCCGCGAACTCGAGCACCACCGCGCCGCCGAACGAGTGCCCGATCAGATCGGCGCGCTCGATGCCGAGGTGATCGAGAAGCCCCGCCAGATCGGCCGCCATGTCCTCGGGACGGTAGCCGCTCGGCGGCATGTCGCTCCCGCCGTGGCCCCGGAGGTCGTAGACCGTGACCCGGTGAGTGCGCGCCAGGGCCGGCACCGCCTTCAGGTACCAGAAGGCGAGATTCGCCGCGAGGCCGTGCACCATGACGAGGTCGGGCCCCTCCCCCGCCTGGCGATAGTGCAGGCGGGTGCCGTTGACGGAGGCGAGCGTGGCGTAGCGGGTGCGCGGCATGCGGCGTCGGCTTTCGGGGGCTACGGGATCCAGTACCAGACCTGGACCTTGCACCAGCGGATGAGCGGGCGGAACAGCACGTCCCAGACCGGGCGGTCTTCGGTGGCAATCTTCGCGTAACCGGTCATGTCGGTCTTGAGGAGCGCGGCGTCGTTCGGGATCTCGGTCAGGACGCGCACGATCTTGTAGGTCGAGTTCGACATCGACACCTGCGCCGTTCCCTGCGTCTGGCCGTAGACGTTCGCGGTCGTCTTGTCGGCGGCGTTGGTGCTCGCGACCGGCGCGATGCTGACCACCTTCCCGAGGAAGACCCGGTCGTGGTACGCCCACGGCACCACCTTCACCTGGGCGCCGACCCGCACCGCGGCGGCGTCCTCCTCCGGGACCTCGACTTCGGCCTGGATGACGCGGGAGTCCTCGATCTGCACCGCGAGATCGCGCTGGCCCGGCTTGAGGTAGGTGCCGGCGAGCTCTTCGACGCGCGGCGTGACCACCCGCCCGTCGATCGGGCTCGTCAGGCTGGTGCGCTCGACATCGACTTCGTAGTTGTCGACCAGCGCCTGCAGGCTCCTGATCTCCGCCTTCATCGAATCGATCTGCTCGGGGCGGGCGCCGCTTCGGACCAGCTCGAGGTTCGCCTTCGCCTCGTCGAGGCGCGCCTGGTCGAGCTCCTTCTGGCGCTGCGCGTTCTCGACGTCCTGGTCGGAGATCAGCTTCTGCTCGAAGAGCTTGGCGTAGCGGTCGGCGCGCGGGCCGCTCCAGGCGAGGCTGGTGCCGGCGGTGCGCACATCGGCCATCGCCCGCTCCACCTCTTCCGGCTTGGCGCCGGCCTGAAGCAGCGCCAGCTGCGCCTTCTGCTCTTCGAGCCGGGCGATGGTCGCCTTGAGATTCTTTTCGTGCAGGCGACTGGCGATGCGGGCGATCGGCTGGCCCGCCTTCACCATCTCGCCCTCCTTGACCAGGATCGCCTCGACCAGGCCTTCGACTTCGCTGCGCACCTCGGCGCGTTTGATCGGCAGGAACTCGAACGGGCCGCCAGTCTGGTACGGATAGGGGAGGAGCATCACGACCGTGACGACACCGAGGACCGCGAGACGGATCGCCCAGCCGAGCGCGGTCTTTTTCCAGGTGCTCGGGCGCGCCGCGGGAGCCGGGCGCGTCGTTCCGGGTGATGCCGGCGCTCCGGTGTCCGCCGCGGGGCGCGATCCTGTGGCGGGCCTGGGTCCGGGCGCAGTCTGGGCCATTGCTTTCGACTCCTCGATAGAGCGCTTCCCGGCCGACGCGGCGACTCCGCGCGGCGGGCCGCGACGAACGGGACCTACTGTCTCTCTATGATGACCCCCTAATTACGCTTAAAGTGTTCAGGAGTCAAGCGGTTCCGCATTGACGGCCGGGGCCAATCCGGCCCCATTCCCGTGATCGCGCGTCAAGGGATCGACGTTCGGCGAAAGGGCTGGACCGTTCCGAATCGCGTGGTATATTCCCGGACCGGACACCCATCCCAGATGCCGTCACCCCACATCGACAAGGTCACCGACCCGGCCACCGTCCTTCTGACCGGGGCGAGCGGCTTCGTCGGATCGGTCATTCTCGATCGCCTCGTGCAGAGCGGCGTCCCGGTCCGGGTGCTGGCGCTCCCGGAAACCGTCGCCGGGCTTCTGCACCGCGATCGGATCACGCTGTTCGAGGGGAGCCTCTCCGACCGCGATCTCCTCGCGCGCGCCACGGCCGGGGTGCGGGTGGTCTACCACTTCGGCGCCGCGCTGCCGACCAGCGACACCGCGCTCATCATCGAAGTCAACGTGCGCGGCACCGAGAACCTCCTCGCCGCGGCGGCGGCCGGCAAGGTGACCCGCTTCGTGCACGCCTCGAGCATGGCGGTCTACGACCCGGTGGTCCGGCGCTCGCGCTGGCCGATCACCGAGGAGTTCCCGCTGCAGGCGCCGGGGCGGCGGGCGCGCTCGCACTACCCGCGCAGCAAGGTCGAGGCCGAAGCCCTGGTGAAGCGGACCCACGACGAGTCCGGCATGGAATACGTCATCCTGCGCTTCCCGATCGTCTACGGGCTGGGCGCGCCGCTGGTCGAGGACTACATCAAGACCCTGCTCGGGCGGCCGCGCGTCCTGACCACCGGCGCCGCCGACTCGCCCGGGATGCAGTGGGTGCACGTCGAGGACCTCGCGGAGGCGACGGTGCTCGCGGGGACCCGGCCCGAGGCGGCCAACCAGGTGTTCAACATCTCCGGCGCGGACGTCTTCTCGATGCGCAACCTGCTGGAGGCGGTGGCCGAGCAGAAGGGCACGCCGCTGCCGCCGGTGCGCGAGCGGCGGCCGTTCATGAAGGCGTTCGCCGAGAGGATGCGCCGCAACACCGCGCTCAAGTACGACATCACCAAGGCCGAGGCGAAGCTGGGGTTCCGGGCCAAGGACGACCTGCGCACCACGCTCCGGGCGATCGCCGCCGACATGGACCGGCGCGGGCTGCTTCCCGAGACGATCGGCGCCGACCCCGACACCAACCCGCGCGCCCTGGTCGAGACGCTCCGCGCCATCGCGCAGTCCCGTCCGGGGCGGCGCGGCGCGATCTAGGCTTCATCCTCGCGGCGGGCGATCACCGGGCGGAGCGCCCGCGCCACCACCTCGGCGATGCCGCGCGCCGCCGATTCGTCCGCGAACAGATCCTGGTGCATCTCCAGCTCGAGGCAGGGAAGGTCGTTGTGCGCGCCGTGCCGGTGGATGGCGTACATCATGCCGGCGCGTCCGGAGTAGGGCTGGTTGGCGCGCACCCGGAGACCTTCGCGCCGGAGCCCGCGCATCAGGAGATGCGCCTCGTCCTTCGAGCGATCGAAAAGCACCCCCATGTCGAAGTCGCGGGTCCGACCTTCGTAGATGCCGGTGAAGGAATGCACCGCGAACAGGAGCGGCCGCACCCCGCGCACCAGACGCCGCAGGATCTGGTCGTCGATCGCGACGTGATACGGCGTGTGCCAGGTCCTGAGGCGGCGTTCGAGCGCATCGGCCGGCACGCCGAGGTTCCACGACAGGCGCACGCCGTCGGCGTGGGTGCGCACCAGTGACGGGTCGCCGGCGGCGCGGTTGAGGTCGACGACGAGGCGCGACATGGCGCCGCCGATGGCGGTGGCCCGCAGGCGGCGCGCCAGGTTCGCGGCGACGCCCCAGGCGCCGATGTCCCACCCCCAGTGCGAGTCCAGGATGCGGCGCTCGTCGGCGGTGCGCGGCGCGATCCGCGGCGGCAGCCGGCAGGAGGCGTGCTCGCAGGTGAGAACGATGGGGGAGAGCGATCGCGGTCCGACCAGGCGGTAACGGCGCATGCCGGCCGCGGATCCTATGCCAGAATGCCGCGCATGAGCGAGCCGCCGCACACCGAAGAGCCGCCGTTTCACGATCTCATCGGCGCGCGCCGTCGCGAGAGCGCCCACGGCCGCGCGGTGTACGACCTCACGGTCGGGCCGCAGCACCTCAACCGTCGCGGCGTGGCGCACGGCGGCGTGGTATCGGCGCTGCTCGACATGGCGCTCGGCACCGCGGTGGTCTCGGCCATCCTTCCCGAGGAATGGTGCGGGACGATGCAGTTGTCGGTGCAGTTCCGCGAGCCGGTCCTGCCGGGGGCGATCGTCGCCGAGGGGCGGATGGCGCGGCGCGGCCGGACCGCCGCTTTCGCCGAAGGCGAGGTGCGCGACGCGCGCGGCACGATCCTCGCGACCGCGCACGGCGTCTGGACGATCTGGCCGTCGCGCCCGCCGGCGCCGCGTCCGCGCCCGGCTCAGGCGTCGGGCCAGTAGCGCTCGGTGACGATCTTTTCCTGGGTGTAGAAGGCGACGATGGCGCGACCCTGCGCCTTGATGTGCGAGAACTGCGACGCCTTCATCCCGCCGAACGGCAGGTAGGCGACCGGCGCGGGGATCCCGACGTTCACGCCGATCATCCCGGCCTGGGTCTCGATCTTGAACTTGCGCGCCTGCCAGCCGTTCTGGGTGTAGATCGACGCGCCGTTGCCGTACGGATGCTCGTTGATGATCCGGATGGCGTCGTCGAGCGACCCGGCGCGCAGGATCACCTGCACCGGGCCGAAGATCTCGGTGGCGTGCACCGCCATCCCGGGAGCGACGTCGGTGAACACGGTCGGGCCGATGTAGTGGCCGCGCTCGCGCCCCGGGACGCGCACGCCGCGACCGTCGAGGGTCAGCCGCGCGCCTTCCTTGACCCCGGTCTCGATCATCCCGTGGATGAACTCCTTCGCCTGCGCCGTGATCACCGGGCCCATCACCATCGGCTCGTTCGCCACCAGGGGATCGAGCGGATCGGCGACCAGCACCTGGGTCGAGGCGGCGGTGAAGCGATCGACCACGTCGCGATAAGTGGGGTCGCCGACCGCGACGATCGCCGACGAGGCCATGCAGCGCTGTCCGGCGCAGCCGTACCCGGAGGTGATCATGTTGCGCACCACCTCGTCCATGCGCGCGTCGGCCATCACGACGAGATGATTCTTGGCGCCGCCCATCGCCTGGAAGCGCTTGTTGGATCGGACGCAGGCCTCGGCGATGGCGCGGCAGGTGGCGCTCCGCCCGACCACCGAGACGCCGGCGATGTCGGGGTGCGCCACGATCGCCTCCGACACGACCCGGTCGCCGTTGACCAGGTTCACCACGCCGGGCGGCAGGCCGCACTCGGCGAGCCAGCCGATGATCGTGCGCATCGTGCGCGGCACCAGCTCGGAGGGCTTCACGACGAAGGTGTTCCCGGCCGCGACCGCGTAGGGGAGGAACCAGAACG
>DATKFL010000169.1:0-2398 GCA_035511355.1 Dongiaceae bacterium | reverse complement strand
CCGCGCGCGGCGCGCAATCCCTGGCGCAGGGACAATGCCGCCAGGAGCCACGCCAGGGTGTACCAGCGCACCTCGCGCGCATGCCAGACGACGAACGGCGACACCGCCAGCGCCAGCCCGGCGCGCCAGGCGAGCGCGCGGCCGCCGAGGTCGCGACCGATCCCGGCGGCGACCGCGACGAGGCCGAGGGCGGCGAGCACCGAAGGCAGGCGCAGCGCCACTTCGGACGTCGCCGCGCGGACCACCGGCGCCAGCAGCACGAAATAGGGCGACAGCCCGCGCGCCATGCCGCCCAGGATCTGGCCCGGCGCCCGCCCGAGAAGCGCCTGCGCCGTCCGAACGGAATGGCACTCGTCCCACCAGAGCGACGATCGGCCGAGACCCGGAAGCGTGACGAGCGCGGCGAGCGCGACGAAGAAGAGCGGCGTCAGGCGGTCACGCCCCGAGGCGGTGGCCGGACCCGAGCCGTTCATGTCGCCGCGGCGGCCCGCGAAGCGCGCGCCGCTCCCCCCCGCAGGAGACCGCGGCCGAAGACGAGAGCCGCCGCACCGACCAGCCCCGTGGTGAGAGCGATGAGCAGGTTCGGCCGGTGCGCCCAGAAGGGGTAACGCAATTCGTTCACGAACGCGTCCGAGGTGATTGCCGCCAGTCGGGTACGGACCTGCTCGCCCGCGGGAAACTTCCCCCAGCGGATGCCGCGGATCTCGCGAAAGTTGAACAGCTCCGGTTTGTACCACTTCGGGGCGCGCATCCGGATGAGCTCCGGATCGGCGGCGAGGTCGGCCGCGGTCGCCGGCGACCCGTCAGCGCGCCGGAACAGGACCGCGATGTACGGGTCGATCACCGCCCAGCGATCCTCGAGCCGGACCTCGACGAAGGCGGTGACGTACGGCTGCCCCAGTTCCGGGCGGTTCCATCCCTCGACGTTGTAGACGTAATTGACCCGCGAAGGGATCCCGCGCAGGTGGAACAGGGTCACGAGGAGCCGCGCCTTGTTGCCGCAGAACCCGCCATTCCGGAGAACGTCGATGGGACGCGCCTTGAGAAAGGCGTAGAGCGGGTTCGCATACCCCATTCGGTGGGTGGTCTCGCCGTCCGGGAGCCGGCCCATGTAGGCCACCAGATCGTCCACCAGGGCGATGTCGCTGGCTTCCGGGAGGCCCGCGACGCGCTGGTCGAGAAACTCCACCAGGGCCTGCCGCTCGCGCACGTAGTCGAAAATGTAATAGGCCGCGATCAGGAGCGCGAGCGCACCGCAAAGGGTCAGAAGCCATCCGAGCGTGCGCCGCACCCGCATGCGCGGGACTATATCAGAGGGGTGCGCGGCCACCCATCGCGCGCGCCGGCGCCTCTGATATTCTGGGCGGCCCAACGGGCGATGTGGCGGAGACCGACCATCGATGTGCGGCATCGCAGGATTCCTCAACCACGACGGCCGCCCCGCCGAACGCGACATCCTGGTTGCGATGACCCGGTCGATCGCGCATCGCGGCCCGGACGGCGAGGGGTTTCATCTCGACGGTGCGCTGGGGCTCGGGCACCGGCGGCTCTCGATCGTCGATCTCGCCACCGGCGATCAGCCGATGACCTCGCCCGACGGAAAAGCCTGGGTGGTGTTCAACGGCGAGATCTACAACTTCGTCGAACTGCGCCGCGACCTCGAAACGCGCGGCCACCGATTTGCGACCCACAGCGACACCGAGACGATTCTGCATCTGTACGAGGAGCACGGGCCGGAGGCGGTGCGCCACCTGCGCGGGATGTTCGCCTTTGCGCTGTACGACCCCGATCGTCGGCGGCTCCTCCTGGCGCGCGACCGCGTCGGGATCAAACCGCTCTACTACCACGACGGCCCCGGCGGCCTGGTCTTCGCTTCGGAGATCAAGGCGCTCCTCCGGCACCCGCGCGTGCCCCGCGACCTCGACACCACCGCGATCAGCGACTACCTGACCCTGATGTACGTTCCGGGGCCCGGCAGCGCGTTCCGCGCCATCCGCCGTCTGCCGCCGGCCCACTATCTGGTCGTCGAGGGCGGACGGGTCACGCTGCGCCAGTACTGGGCCCTCCCCGAGGAAACCGAGGAGCGGAGCGAGCCGGCCTGGCGCGAGGCGCTCGACGCGACGCTCAAGGAGGCAGTCCGGATCCACATGCGCAGCGACGTGCCGGTCGGCGCGCTCCTGTCGGGTGGAATCGACAGCAGCCTCGTGGTGGCCCTCGCGGCGGGCGAAACCCCCGAGGCGCTGCGGACCTTTTCGATCGGATTCTCCGAGGCGGGGACGTCGGAGCTCCCGTGGGCGGCCGAAGTCGCGCGTCGATACGCCACCGCCCACACCGAGTCGATGGTCGCTCCCGAGGAGGTCGACGCGCTGCCGGCCCTGGTGCGGCATTTCGACGAACC
>DATKFL010000168.1:0-4745 GCA_035511355.1 Dongiaceae bacterium | reverse complement strand
GCCTCGCGCTCGACCCGGAGCGCCTGCAGCGTCCCTTCCAGCTCGCCGGCCTTGCGGCCGGCCTGGTCGAGGAGCTGCGAACCCCGGACCTCGGCCTCGCGCACGATGAGCGCCGCCTCCTTGCGCGCCTCCTCGCGGATCTCGTCGGCGAGGCGCTGGGCGGTCAGGAGCGTGTCCTTCAGGATGCGCTCGCGCTCCTTGAGGTCGGCGACGCCGGCCTCGACCTGCGCCAGCCGTTCGCGGAGCGTGTTGTTCTCCACCACCAGGGCCTCGAACTCCGAGGAGACCAGGTTGAGGAACGAGCGGACCTCCTCGGCGTCCAGGCCGCGGAACTTGACCGCGAAGGAATGCCCGCTGATGTCGATCGGCGTGATCTTCATGACGCCTCCCCGGTGCGGGCGCCGGCCGCGCTTGCGGGCGGCGCCGTTCTGTCGCCGAAGAGGGCCCGGCCGACGCGCACCAGCGTCGCCCCCTCCTCGATCGCCACTTCGAAATCCCCCGTCATCCCCATCGACAACTCGCTCAAAGTGAGGCGCGCATGCCGGCGCGCCAGGGTCTCGTTCAGTTCCCGAAGCCGCCGGAACCAGGGGCGCGAGCGCTCCGGGTCGTCCTCGTGCGGCGGCAGGATCATCAGCCCGCGCACCTCGACGGCCGCGCAGCCCGCGGCGCGCTCCAGGATCGCGTCGATCGCCCCGGGCGGCGCGCCCGACTTGGTCGCCTCACCCGCCAGGTCGGCCTGCACCAGCCCCCGGATCTTCCGTCCCGCCGCGAGCGCGCCCCGTTCGAGCCGCTCGAGGAGTTCGACGCTGTCGATCGAGTGCACGACGTCGAAAATCCGCGCCGCCTGGTTCGCCTTGTTCCCTTGAAGATGCCCGACCAGATGCCATCGCGGCCCCGGTCCCACCGGGTCGATCTTGTCGCGCGCCTCCTGCACCTTGTTCTCTCCCAGATCGAGGAGCCCGGCAACGACCGCCTCGCGCACCCGGCCGGCCGGCATCGTCTTCGAGACTCCGACCAGGGTCACCGACTCCGGCGCCCGGCCGGCGCGCCGGGCCGCGGCCTCGATCCGCCCGCGCACCGCGTGGAGGTTCCCGGCGACGCCGTCCGCCATGGCGGATCAATATAGGTTACCGGCCGGCGGTGTCAAAGGGCTGGCAATGCGCCGGATCGGAGCGGCGGGTCGGCCCCGCGGCGGACCCGCGCCGGGCGCCGGTCAGAGACCCGGCAGCCTCCCGGTCGCCGCCTGGCCGGAGACCGCCGCCACCGCCTGGGGGACCGGCGCGTTCCCGGCCCGCTCGTCCATCGCGCGGTTGGCGAGCGCGTCGGCGTCGCGGTTTTCCTCGCGCGGCACGTGCTCGTAGACGATCGCCGGGAAGCGCGCGGCGAGGCGGTGCGCGGCGGCGTGCAGGAGCTTCAGCCGGGCGTCCTTCACCTTGTATTCGCCACGCATCTGCCGGATGAGGAGTTGCGAGTCGGACCGCACCGTGAGGCGCGCCGGCTTGAGCGACGCGGCGTGCTCGAGGAGGGCCAGGAGCGCCGCGTACTCCGCGACGTTGTTGGTGGTCGCGCCGAGAAAGCCGTAGAGACCCGCCAACTCGTCACCGCCGGCGTCGACCAGGTGCACGCCGAAGCCGGCCGGACCGGGATTGCCGCGCGCGCCGCCGTCGATGTGCGCGACGAGGATGGGCGCGGCGGGATTCAGCGGCCGGCCCTCAGGAGTTCGGCGTGTCCGGGAGCGACCCGGCCGGGTCGGGCGTGCCGCCGGTCCCGGGGGCGGGAGTTTCCCGCGCCGGGGAGGCGGAGGCGGTGGTCTCGTCGACCCAGAGGAGCCGGTTGCAGGAGTTGCAGGTGATCAGCGCCTCCGACCGGCGGATCTGCTGGATCAGCTTCGGCATCACGCGCACGTGACAACCGCCGCACAGCTCGTCGCGCACCGGCACCAGGCCGATGCCGCGCCGCGACTTCGCGATCTTGAGGAAGGGCTCGAGGATCGCCGCCGGGATGTCCTTCTGGACGGCGGCGCGCTCGGCCTCGAGGCGCGCCCGGTCGGCGCCAAGCGTCGTGGTCCGGGCGTTCAGGGCCGCCTTCTCGCGCTCGGTCTCGCGCCGCTTCTCCTGCAGGCGCTGGTCGAGCACCTTCCCCGCCGCAATCGCCTTCTCGCCCTGCTCCATGTCGAGGAGGATCTTTTCGTCGAGGAGGGCGCGCTCGTTCCGGCACGACTCGATCTCGTGCTGCATCGTCTGGTATTCCTTGTTGGTCTTCACTTCGGCGAGCTGCGCCTGGTATTTCTGGATCCGGGTCTCGACCCCCATCAGCTCCATCTCGAGGCGGCGGCGCTCCTTCTGCAGCTCGCCGAGCGCGGTCTTTTCGCGGGTGACCTCGGCCTCCACCGCGAGCAGATCTTTCTCGAGACGGGCCACCTCGGCGGGAACGGCGGCGATTTTTTCCTGCAGGTCCGCCATGGCGACCATCAGTTCCTGCAGGCGGATGAGGCGGCGGAGGTTTTCGTTCATCTCTGGAGCCGTGCAGTATAGCACGGGGTCCGGGGTGACCCCGGGCGGCCGGTCCCGGGAAAGCCCGGCGGCGCCGCCGCTCCGGCCGGCCGGGAGGCCCGGGCGGCGCGCTCTTGATATACCCTCCGCCGGGTGAGCCGCGCGACACCCCTGCACACCCGCATCCTGATCGGCATGCTGACCGGCGCCTCCCTTGGGATCGCGGCGCACTTCCTCTGGGGCGACTCCGAGTGGCTCCGCGGGCTGGTCGACAACGTCACCATCCCCGCCGGGAAGATCTTCCTGCGCCTCATCATGATGGTGGTCATCCCGCTGGTGATGTCGGCGCTCATCCTCGGGGTCGCGGAGCTGGGCGACCCGCGGCGGCTCGGGCGGGTCGGCCTCCGGACCCTGATGTTCACCATCCTGCTCTCGTCGATCTCGGTCCTGGTCGGCGTCGGCGCGGCGAACCTGGTGCGCCCCGGCGAGGGGCTCTCGGAGGAGACCCGGGCCGCGCTGATGCAGGTGATCCGCTCTTCCGCAGGGACGATCGCGCCCCCGCCGGCCCCGAAGAGCGGCCTGCAGATCGTCCTCGACCTCATCCCCGAGAACCCGGTGGAGGCGATGACCCGCGCCTTCCAGGGGGACATGATCGCGGTGATGGTCTTCGCGCTGACCCTCGGCATCGCGCTGACCACCATCGACCGTCCCACGGCCGATCCGCTCCTGCGCTGGCTGCAGGCGCTGTTCGACACGGTCATGAAGGTGATCGACTTCGCGATGCGGCTCGCGCCGTACGGGGTCGGCGCGCTCCTGTTCAGCCTGACGGCCCGTTTCGGCCTCGAGGTGCTGCGCCTCCTCGCGGTCTACGTCTTCACGGTCCTGGCGGCGCTCCTCTTCCACCAGGTGGTGACCTACTCGATCGTCGTGCGCGTGTTCGGCGGCATGTCGCCGACCTTCTTCTTCACCCGCATCAAGGAAGTGATGCTGACCGCCTTCTCGACCTCGTCGAGCAACGCGACCCTGCCGACGACGCTGCGGGTCGCCGAAAAGGAGCTCGGCGTGCCGCGCCCGATCGGCCATTTCGTGCTGACGCTCGGGTCGACGCTGAACCAGAACGGCACGGCGCTGTACGAGGGGATCACGGTCATCTTCCTGGCGCAGTTCTTCGGCGTCCCGCTGACCCTCGGCGGCCAGGTGACCGTGGCGCTGCTGTCGATCCTGGCCGGGGTCGGCACCGCCGGCGTGCCGGGCGACTCGCTGCCGCTCGTGACCGCGCTCCTGGTGACCGTCGGCGTGCCGGCCGAGGGGATCGCGATCATCCTCGGGGTCGATCGGATCCTCGACATGTGCCGCACCGTCCTCAACGTGACCGGCGACGTGGCGGTCGCGGTCTGCGTCGCGAAGAGCGAGGCGGCCGAGGCGCAGGTCGACGGCGCGGCGGCATGATCGGCCGCACCCTCGCGCACTACCGCGTCACCGGCACGCTCGGCGCTGGCGGCATGGGCGAGGTCTTCCGCGCGACCGACCTCCGCCTCGGGCGCGAGGTGGCGATCAAGACGCTGCCGGAGGAGTTCGCCCGCGACCCCGGCCGTGCGGCGCGCTTCGAGCACGAGGCGCGCACCCTGGCCGCGCTGTCGCACCCGCGCATCGCCGCGCTGCACGGTCTCGAGGAGTCCGACGGCGTCCGCTTCCTCGTGATGGAGCTGGTCGGGGGCGAGACGCTCGCCGAGCGGCTCGCGCGCGGACCGATCCCGATCGAGGAGGCGCTGCCGCTGGCGACGCAGATCGCCGAGGCGCTCGAGGCGGCGCACGAGAAGGGGATCGTGCACCGCGACCTCAAGCCGGCGAACGTCAAGGTGACGCCGGAGGGATCGATCAAGGTCCTCGACTTCGGCCTGGCGAAGGCGCTGGCCGAGGAGTCGGACGCCGCGTCGAAGTCGATGTCGCCGACCCTGACCGCGGCGGCGACGCGCGCCGGCGTCATCCTCGGCACCGCGGCCTACATGAGCCCCGAGCAGGCGCGCGGTCGCAAGGTCGATCGGCGGGCCGACGTCTGGGCGTTCGGCTGCGTGCTGTACGAGATGCTCACCGGCCGGCAGGCGTTCGGCGGCGAGACGATCTCGGACTCGATCAGCAACGTGCTGACGCGTGAGCCCGACTGGCAGGCGCTGCCCGCGACGACACCGGCGCCCGTCCGCCGGATGCTGCGGCGCTGTCTCGAGAAGCAGGCCGATCGGCGGCTCCGGGATC
>DATKFL010000167.1:0-2262 GCA_035511355.1 Dongiaceae bacterium | reverse complement strand
CCGCCTTCGGGCCTGTCCAGAGATCGCGGCGGCGCGACGGGCGCGCGGGCCGGCTGCGGTGCTACCCTGTCGGCGCCGGTGCCGCGGAGTCCGCGATGCGAAGGACCGCTCCACCCGACGCGCCCCGATGCCTCGCCCCCCGGGCGCGGCGGCTCGCGGTGGCGCTGCTCGCAGGCTCGCTGCGTGCGGTCGCCGCTGCGGCCGCCCCGGCCGCCGGCGCCGACCCGCCGCCGCCGATCCGCACGCCGATCCTCGAGAAAGTCACCTCCGAACTGGTCCTCATCGAGACCTACGCCACCGACGGCATGGGACATCCGGTCACCGACCTGACGCGCGACGATTTCATCCTCGAGGTCGGCGGCCTCCGGCGACCGATCGCCTCCGCAGAATTCCATTCCGTGGGGGGCGTGGTCGACCCGGCCTCGCCCGTGGCCGCCGCCTCCGCCACGGCGCCGCGACCGGGCGGCGGCGGGTCGGGGGAATGGCCGCGGCGCTTCGTGATCTTCTTCGACGACAACACCTCCGGCGCCGCCGGTCTCGCCGAGGCGCGGCGCGCGGCGGAGCGCTTCCTCGAAGCGGGGCTCGCGCCGACCGACGAGGTGGCGATCGCCGCGTGCGAGCCGCCGCTGCGATTCCTGCACGACTTCACCACCGACCGCGCGGCGCTGCGCGAGACGCTGCGCCGGGACCTGCGCGGCGCGCGGCGTGGCACGAACTTCTACACCGAGATGCAGACGGAGCTCGAGACCATCAATCTCGGCTCCCTGCACTCGGTCCAGTCGTACTGCGAGCTCCTCGAAGCGCGCTGGGCCGGCACCCTGGCCTCGGTGCAGGCGGTCGCCATGTCGCTCTCGGGCTGGCGCGGCTACAAGTCGATCATCTTCATGGGCGACGGCGTCCCGGAGTATCCGATGGATCCGATCTACAAGTGGCTGCAGGCTCTCGCGCTGCGCACCCACGACGTCGCCTTCTTCCCGACCACCTGCACCCTGGGGGACGAACTCAAGGATCTGAGCCGGGCCGCCGGCGCCGCCGGCGTCACCCTCAACACGGTCGAGACCCGGGGGCTCGTCGCGGGGCCGCGGGGGGGCGGCCCGATGCAGTTCAGCGCCGTCAATTCGCTGCGCATGCTCGCCGAGACCACCGGGGGGATCACCAGCACCCAGAACGACTTCGTCGCCGCGATGCAGGCGATCGATCGGGCCAGCCGCGACTTCTACATCCTCGGCTACGTCCCCGAGGAGCCGGCCGACGGCAGGTACCGCCACATCGTCGTGCGCTGCCGCCGCAAGGGCGTGTCGCTCCGTTTCCGTCGCGGCTTCACCCGGCTGCCGCCGGAGGAGGCGCGCCTCCAGGCGATCGAGAGCGCGCACCTTTTCCCGGAGATGCACGCGGCCGAGGGGCTGACGCTCGACGCGGTCGACGGCCCGGCCGACCAGGGGGGACGGACGATCGACCTGGTGCTGCACCTGCCCGCCTCGCTTCTCCTGTTCCAGCCGGGACCCGACGGATCGACGGCGCGGGTGACGGTCGGCTTCGTCGGCATCGACTCGAGGCGAAATGAAACGCTGCGCACCGCCCGGCGCGCGGCGATCACGCTGCCGGCCGGGTCGGGCGTGCTGCTCGACGGGGTGAACTGCTTCGCGCGCGCCCGCCTGCCGCTCGCGGCGCAGGCGTTCACCGCGGTGGCGCACGACGAGACCAGCGGCTGGACCGGCTCCGCGCGCCTCGATCTCGACGCCGACCCGGCGCCGCGCCGAGCGCTTCTCGGACTGTCGCTGTACGCGGTCGGCGAGGAGAGCCTCTGGGTCGAGGTCCCGCCCGACTCGAAGGAGACCGCGCCCGAGATCGCCGCGACCGCGTCGACCCGCGGGCCGGCCTCCCGGACGACCTTCTTCCCCGGCGAGTCGATCGTCGCCGCCTTTCGCGTCGCCCCCGGCCCCTCCCTCCCGCAGGAATTCCGGCTCGACATCCTGCGCGACGGGTCGGTCGTGCGTTCGACCCCGGTCACCCTCGACGCTGACGCGGCCCGGACTCCGGTCAAGGTTCTCCTTTCGGTCGCGGGTCTCGCGGCCGGCGACTATCGCCTCTCGATCCTGGAGATCCTCGAAGGCCAGGGAGTCGAACGCGGCGCGAAGGATTTCCGCATCGCCGATCGGGCGGAGACCCCGGCGCCGTCTTGATCTTTCCCCTGCCGAACCCTACTGTCGCGCGCATGCAGAGCGCGTACGAGCGCGGCCGCACCCTGCCGCCGGCCGATCT
>DATKFL010000166.1:0-22481 GCA_035511355.1 Dongiaceae bacterium | reverse complement strand
GCCGTCGCGCGCCTCGACCATCCCGTGCCGGAGCGCCTGCAGGGGATCGGTCACGTCACACCGACCCTTCCGGCGCGAGGCGCCCCTGCTGCAGCGCCACCACCCGCCGCGCGGTCCGGCGGATCAGCTCGCGATCGTGCGTCGCCACCAGCACCGTCGTCCCCTGCGCGTTGATCTCCTTGAACAGGTCGAGAATCTGGATCGACAGCTCCGGGTCGAGGTTGCCGGTCGGCTCGTCGGCCAGCACGATGAGCGGCCGGTTCACGAGCGCCCGCGCGATCGCCACGCGCTGCTGCTCGCCGCCGGAGATCTGATCCGGGTAGTGGTGCAGGCGGTGGTTGAGCGCCAGCATCTCGAGCACATGGAAGGTCCTGCGGCGCTGCTCCTTCGCCGGCAGTCCGATGACCCGGGTCGCGTAGGCGACGTTCTCGAAGACCGTCTTGCGCCGCAGCAGCTTGAAGTCCTGGAAGACGATCCCCATCTGTCGACGGAGATACGGCACGCGCCGGAGCGGCATGGTGGCGACGTTCTCGTTGTTGACCAGCACCTGGCCGGAGGTGGGAACGTCGTCCCGGAAGAGAAGCCGCAGGAGCGTGGTCTTCCCGGCCCCGCTCGGGCCGGTCAGGAAGAGGAATTCCCCCTTCTCGACCGTGAGCGACACGTCGGAGAGGGCCGGCGCGATGCTGCCGTACCGCCGGGTGACGTGGAACAGCTGGATCAAGACCGGTCCAGCCGTTCCTTCAGGAGCCGGTTGACCAGCGCCGGGTTGGCCTTGCCCTGGGTCGCTTTCATCACCTGGCCGACGAGGAACCCGAGAACCCCGGTCTTGCCGGCGCGGTACGACGCCGCCTGCGTCGGGTTCGCCGCGAGCACCGCCTCGATCGCTTCGCCCAGGGCCCCTTCGTCGCTCACCTGGGTCAGGCCGCGCTCGCGCACGAGCGTCTCGGGGTCGGCGTCACCGCTCCAGAGCTCCTCGAACAGCCCCTTGGCGATTGCCCCCGAGATCGTCCCGCTGTCGACCAGCCGGAGGAGCGCCCCCAGGCGACGCGCCTCGAGCGGCACGGCGTCGATGTCGATCTTCGCCTCCTTCACCTTGCGCAGCACCTCGGTCAGGACCCAGGCCGCGGCCGTGCGCGGGGTGCCGGTCGCCGCGGCGACCGCCTCGTAGTAGTCGGCGAGCCCGCGTTCCGCGGCCAGCACCTGCGCGTCCTGCTCCTTGAGACCCTGCTCGGCGACGAAGCGCGCCCGTCGCGCCCCGGGAAGCTCCGGGAGGTCGCGGCGCACCGCCTCGATCCAGTCCGGGTCGATGCGGAGGGCCGGCAGATCCGGCTCGGGGAAGTAGCGATAGTCGTGCGCCTCTTCCTTCGAGCGCATCGACACGGTGCGGTCCTGCTTCGGGTCGTACAGGCGGGTCTCCTGCGTCACCCGCCCGCCCGCCTCGAGGATCTCGCGCTGCCGCCGGACCTCGTGCTCGATCGCGAACTGCACGAACTTGAAGGAGTTCAGGTTCTTCAGCTCCGCCTTCACGCCGAACGCCTGCTGTCCGCGCGGCCGGAGCGACACGTTGGCGTCGCAGCGGAGCGACCCCTCCTCCATGTTGCCGTCGGTCACCCCGATCCAGACGAGCAGCGAGCGCAGCGCCGTGAAGTAGGCGTGCGCCTCCTCGGCGCTCCGCATGTCGGGCTCCGAGACGATCTCGATGAGCGGCGTGCCGGATCGGTTGTAGTCGACGTACGACTTCGACGCCGAGTCGGAGAACCCCTCGTGCAGGAACTTGCCGGCGTCCTCCTCCATGTGGATGCGGGTGAGGCCGACACGCTTCCGGCCCGAGGCCTGGGTCTCGATGTCGAGGTGGCCGCCGGTCATCAGCGGCTGGTCGAACATCGAGATCTGGTACCCCTTCGGCAGGTCGGGATAGAAGTAGTTCTTGCGCGCGAACACCGACAACGGCTGGATGGCGCAGCCGAGGGCGAGACCGGCGCGCAGGGCGAAGTCGACGGCGCGCCGGTTCAGGACCGGCAGCACGCCCGGCATCCCGAGACAGATCGGGCAGACCTGGGTGTTGGGGGCGGCCCCGAACCGTGTCGGGCAACCGCAGAAAATCTTGGTCTCGGTCCGGAGCTGGCAATGGACCTCGAGCCCGATGACCGTTTCCCAGTCCATGGAGTCCGTCCCCGGGGGCCGCGGCGCGCGCGGCGGCGCGCCGCCTCGCGCGCCGCGGCAAGCTAGCACAGCCCTCCGGGATGGCCCGCGGACGCGGTAAGATTCAGGGTTCCGGGGAGGGATCGACCGATGCATCTCCTGAGGCGGGTGGTATCCGGCGCCGCACGCGCCCTGCCCTTCGTCCTGATCGGCCTCGTCCCCGCCGGCGCCTCGCTGCCCCGGGCGGAGGAGCCGGCGGCGGATCTCGCGACCCAGGCCGGCATGACCGCCACCTTCGATGGCTACTTCAAGGTCGCGCTCGACCTCGCGAAGCCGCTCGCCGTTCACAACCTGACTCTCAAGCGCGACAGCATGGAGCTGACGCTCACCGACGGCGTGATCTACCTGGCCCAGCCGATCGCCGGGCAGGTTCCCGGGGCCTACTTCAACGGCAGCGGCTCGATCAAGGTCTCGATCCCGAACCCGATCGACCGCAAGCTCCTGCGCGACGTCTACCCGAAGGCCGCGTTCGAGGAGGCGATCGCCGAGGTGGTGCTGCGCTTCAACGATGGCTCCGAGAAGGAAATCCTGGCCGCCGCGAAGCCCGGCGCCGCCACCGCGGCGCCACCCTCCACCTGGGGCGACCGCCTGAAGATCGACTACAACTCCACCAGCCTGCAGATGGACTACCTCGAAAACACGCTCAACCGGTTCGCCTGGGCGACCTTCTTCAACGCCGACGTGCGCGTGAAGGACGGCAAGGACTGGTACGGCTTCGCGTCGAGCGGCCAGGACCGGATCGAGGACTCGATCTACCACGAGAGACCGATGGGCACCGCCGGCAAGCGCTGGTACGAGACGCTCTCGATGTTCCATCGCCCCGGCGACTACGACGCCAAGGGTAACTACGACCTCCTGCCGGCCGCCGACAACAAGGACGCGGTCGCGCTCCGGAACCTCGAGATGACGGTCGACATCCCGAACACCAAGTCGGTGATCGTCGACGCAAAGCTCACGGTCGAGGCGCTGCGCGAAGGGGTGCGGGCGGTGCGCTTCCGGTTCCTCAACAACCTCGGCGACGCATGGTATGAGACCGGCCGGCCGGTCAAGATCGAGAGGGTCGCCGACGCCTCGGGGAGCCCGCTCCCCTACGTCCACGGCTGCCACGAACTCCTCGTGCTTCTGCCACGCGCCCTTCCCAAGGGGGAGAAGGCGGTCATCCAGGTCAAGGCGACCGAGGACACCATCATCCAGCTGACCGACAAGTCGTACTGGATCTTCACCGATTCGCCGTGGTACCCGCAGATCGGCTACTTCGGCGGCCGGTTCACCTTCGACTGGACCTTCCGGGTCGCGAAGCCGATGGTCGCCGCGGTCTCGGGCGACGTCGTCCGCGAGTGGGAGGAGGGAGACCGCAACTGCGGACGCTACAAGTCGGACGTCCCCTCCACCATCCCGGCCTTCATCTTCGGCGACCTCAAGGCGAACAACGGCAAGTACACGCGCGCGGCGCCCGCGACCGGGGAGGTGCCGCTCCGTTTCTACACCGTGCTCGGCGGCGACTTCCATTTCAAGGGGAAGCCGGAGAACGTCCTCTACAACATCAGCCAGGGGCTCAAGAGCTACGAGGCCGCCTTCGGCCTCTATCCGTACAAGGATCTCGACATCGCCGAGATCGCGCCCCAGGTTCCGTTCGCGCAGAGCCCCGCGGGCATCCTGCTCTTTCCGGCGCTGGTCGCCGGGACGAGCGGCGGCGGCGGCGAGACCGACCAGGTGATCTTCCACGAGCTGGCGCACCAGTGGTGGGGGCACAACGTCGGCCCGGTCGGCCGCGAAGACGACTGGATCAGCGAGTCCTGGGCGGAGTACAGCAGCGGTCTCATCACCCAGGCGATGGACAAGAAGCAGTTCGACACCATGCGGAAGCACTGGCGCGAGAAGGCGGTCGAGACCGATCGCTACGGCACCATCGCCACCGCCTATCGATCGAACTCGATCGATTACGGCCAGGCGCGCACCAACCTGCTGTACAGCAAGGGTCCGCTCGTGATCCACATGCTGCGCACCTGGATGGGCTGGAGAAGTTCGCGAAGTACATGTCGACGATCCAGACGAAATACGCCGGCACGGATATCAATACCGACACCCTGGCGCGCGAGGCGAGCTCGGTCATGGGGTACGACATGTTCCCCTTCTTCGACCAGTGGGTGCGCGACAAGGGGATCCCGAAGGTGCACTACGCGTGGAGCGTCTCCTCCGAGGCCGACGGGAAGAAGCTGCTCACCATCACGGTGCGGCAGGAGGACGAGGCGAACCCGAAGATTCTGATGGTCCCGATCGCCCTCGACTTCGGGAAAGGGGAGCCGACCATCGTGCAGAAGCCGATCCTGAAGGCGCGCGCCGAGATCCAGCTGCGAGTGCCGGCCGCGCCGAAGGGGGTCGTCCTCGACCCGGACGCGGATCTGCTGGCGACCTTCGTCGCCGACACGCCGGCGTCCCGCTGAACGGTTCCGCGCCGCTCAGGAGCCCGGGAACGGCTCCGCGACGCTCACGGTCGTGCGCGCGCCGCGCGCCTCGAGATCCCTGAAGAACCGCGCCGCGTCGACCGCGCGCTCGGGCGGCAGGACGCCGGTCTCCTGGACGGAACCCGACGCGAGCCAGCGCGCCACGATCGCGGGGGGTGCGGCGACCAGGAGCGTGCCGCCGCTGACGCCCCACTCCTGGTGCGGATGCGCGGTCGTCTCGACCTTGCCGACCACCGGCCGGCCCCCCTGGGTGCCGCGCACCTCCGTCACGATGTCCTTGAAGCCGAGGCTTCCCTTGCGCTCGATCTGCGGCCCCCGCTTCATGACCTCGACCAGGACGTCGCGCGGCCGCACCGAGCCCCCTTTCACCGCCACCGGCTCGGTCGAGGCCAGCCCCAGCTGCGCCAGGAACTGCAGCTGCCGGAGCGCCTTCTCGGAGTAGCCGAAGAAGGAGATCTTGAAGAAGCAGTCGCGGATCCCCTTCGACGCGTAGGTCAGGGGGAGCGTCGCCACCTCGGAGTGCAGCGACAGGTGCACTTTCGAGACTCCGATCGGCTCCTGGAAGCGGTACAGCTCCTCCTCCCCGAGCGCGGCGGTCTCGCTGAAGGCGCCGTCGCGGTACACCACCGGGGGCAGGGTGATCTCGTCGAAGATCGTCTGGATCGAATAGGCCCAGGCGAGCGAGTCGCCCAGGTCGGGAGTCGATCCGTTGAAGATGTGGATCGACTCGACCGTGTCGAACCGATCGGCCACCGCCCGCGCCTGCACGTTGGCGATGCCGGGGCAGGAGCCGAGACCGAGAATCGCCAAAAGCCCCGCCTTCCGGAAGGCCGCGTCCATCTCGAGCTGCTTGCGGGTGGTGTGGAACAGGCCGCCGAGGTCGAGGTACGGCACGCGCGCCTCGAGGCAGGCCTCCATGATCGGGAGGTTGAAGTAGTACTGCACCGAGTTGATCGCCGCCCCGGCGCCCTTGAGGAGCGCGACCAGGGCCGCGCGGTCGGTGACGTCGATCTTCGCCGCGCTGACCCCCTGCGTTCGCCCCGACGCGGCGGCGTTCCGCTGCGCCCCCTCGAGATCGAGATCGGCGACCACGATCTCGCGCACGGCCGGGTCCGACGCGAGATCCCGGACGATCGCCTTGCCGATGATTCCGGCCCCTCCCAGCACCACGATGCGCACGCCGCACGCTCCCTTTCCCGCCGGGAGCCCGGGTCGAAGCCCGGTCCGGCGGTCGAAGCCGGGATGCTACCCCCCGCCCCGCGGAGGGGTCAATCGGAGCGCAGCCCGCGAAACGCGATGGAATCCGGTGCCCGCAGGGCGCGATCAGTTCGCGCCGTCGCCGCCGTAACCGCCCGCCTCGTACACCAGGTCGCTCACCTTCATGAGGTTGGCATCCTGGTTCCTGGTCACCTGGTTCAGGCGCTGGCGGATGCGCCGCCAGGCGGCATTTCCAAACGTTCTCGTGAGCAGGATCTCGCGGCGCGCGCCGGCCGCGCCGGCTTCCTTGATGCGGGTATTGGCGCGCGACAGGCAGGCGATCAGGGCGAACAGCTCGCCGGCGGCGTCGGCCAGCCGCGCCTGCGCCATCTGTTTCTCGATGATTCCCTTGCGATGCAGGCGGAGCGCCGCCTCGGCGGCGTCGGCCAGCGCCTCGGCGTAGTGCGCCGCGCGCGCCGCGGTCTTCTGGAGCGGCGCCTCGATCCCCGGGAGCGGCTGATCGGTGACCGCGCGCTTCAGGTGCCGGATGGCGTAGTCGGTCAGGACGCCGATCTGCCCGATCGGGTCGTGCAGCGCCTTCCCGACCTTCTCGAGGTCCTTGCCGACATTCTGCAGCCCGGAGAGCGCCACGAAGACCCGCAGGATCTCGTTGGTCCCTTCGAAGATCATGTTGATCCGGCAGTCGCGCAGGGATCGTTCGTACGGATACTCCTTGATGAAGCCGTTGCCGCCGGCGATCTGCACCGCGTGATTGACCACCCGCCAGGAGTTCTCCGACGCGAAGATCTTGCACAGCGCCGACTCGATCGAGGCGTCGACGCCCGGTCGCTTCGCCAGGCTGGTGGTCAGGTAGACCATGCTCTCGGCGGCCCAGGTGCCGGCGACGCTGGCCGCCACCTTCGCGCGGATCAATTCGAACTCGGCAATCGGGCGGCCGAACTGGTGCCGATCCTTCGCGTACGGCACCATCCGGTCGATCATCTCCTTGGCCATGCCGACCGACCCGGCGGCGAGCGAGACCCGCCCGTCGTTGAGGATCTCCATGGCGTACTTGAACCCCCTCCCCGCCTCCCCGAGGAGGTTCGCCTCCGGCACCGGCACGTTTTCCAGGTAGAGATCGGTCGTGGAGGACCCCTTCAGGCCGAGCTTGTCCTCCTCCTTGCCGGTCGTCACCCCGGGCAGGTCGCGGGTGACGATGAAGGCGCTGATCGCGTCCTTGCCGTTCACCTCGGTGCGCGCGAAGACGGTGAACAGCCCCGCGCGGCCGCCGTTGGTGATGTAGCGCTTCGCGCCGTTGAGGACCCAGACCCCCTTCGCGGTGTCGCGCACCGCGCGGGTCTTCAGGGAGGCGGCGTCGGAGCCCGAGCCCGGCTCGGTCAGGGCGTAGGCGGCGAGGAGATCCCCCTTCGCCACGGCCGGCAGGAAGCGCTTCTTCTGCGCGTCGCTGCCGTACAGGACGATCCCCTTGCTGCCGATGCCGAGGTGTGCGCCGACGATGGTGGCGGTGGTGGCGCAGTGCCGGCAGATCTCCTCCATCAGGCGGCAGTACGACCCGAGCGGCAGGCCCGAGCCGCCGTATTCCTCCGGGATGGTCATCCCGAAGAACCCGAGCTCCCGGAGCCCGGCGACGACCTTCTCGGGGAAGACGCCGGCCCGGTCGATGGCCGCGCCGTCGAGATGCTCCGCCGCCCACTCGCGGAAGGCGCCGAGAACCAGCCCGAGCGTCTCCTTCTCCTCGGCGGAAGCCGAAGGGTAGGGCAGGACGAGGTCGGCCTCGAGGCGTCCGGCGAACAGCGCCTTCATGAAGGAGCGGGCGGGGGCGGCGGCCGACGGCGGCATCAATCCTCCAGGGAAGGGCGCGCGGGCGCCGCGATCACTCTTCGAAGAACCGGCGCGCGCCGCGCTCCATGTCGACCAGGGAGCGCGCCGGCTGGAAGCGCGGCCCGAGGCTGTCGGCGAGGAGCGCCAGCCCCCGGGTCACCGCCGGCAGGCCGAGCGCGTCGGCGTGCCGCAGGAGGCCGCCGCGGAAGGGCGGGAAGCCGGTGCCGAGCACCATGGCGAGGTCCACCTCGCCCGGGGTGCCGACGATGCCGGACTCGAGGCAGAGCACCGCCTCGTTGATCATCGGCAGGATGAGACGCGACTCGGCGACGCCGGGATCGGTGTCGCGATCGCCGCGACCCGCCCCGGTCTGGTAGACCGCCGCGTTGACGTCGCGTGGCGGCCGGCCGCCCTCGCTCCGCCCGCCGGCGCCGTAGAGATAGAAGCCGCGCCCCGACTTCCGGCCGAGCCAGCCGCGATCCCGGAGGGCGCCGAGGGTCGCCGAGCGCGGCGCGCGGTCGGCGAACGCCTCCTGGAGGACGCCGGCGACGTGCGCCGCAACGTCGAGGCCGATCTGGTCGAGAAGCGCGAACGGCCCCATCGGCATCCCGAACGCGGTCATGGCGCGATCGACGTCGTCGACCCGCGCCCCCGCCTCGAGCATCAGCAGCGCCTCGCCGAGGTAGGCCATCAGGACCCGGTTCACGAGGAAGCCGGGAGCGTCGGCCACCACCACCGGCGTCTTGCCGATCCGCCGGGTCAGGTCGGCGGCGGTGGCGACCGCGACGTCGGAGGTGCGCGGCCCGCGCACCACCTCGACGAGCGGCATCTTGTGCACCGGGTTGAAGAAATGCAGCCCGACCACGTCCTCGGGGCGGCGCGCCGGCGCCGCGATCGACGCGACCGGCAGCGACGAGGTGTTGGTCGCGAACAGGAAGCCCTCCGGGAGAACCGCCTCGAGATCCCGCAGCACCTGGTGCTTCACGGCGAGCGACTCGACCACCGCCTCGATCACGACGCCGGCGTGCCGGAGGCCGGTGTACTCGAGCGTCGGCAGGATGCGGTCGAGGCGGCGCTGCATCTCGGCGCGGGTCGATCTCCGCTTCTCGAGGTCGGTCGTCTCGATCGCCGCGGCCGCCGCCATGCCGCGGCCGAGCGACTTGAGGTCGACGTCCTTGAGCCGGACCGGGATCCCGGCGCGCGCCAGCGCCAGCGCGATCCCGCCGCCCATCGTGCCGGCGCCGACCACGGCGGCCTGATCGACGCGGCGCGGGGTCGCGCCCCCGGGCGGGTCGTGCCGCGCCGCCTGCTGCATCGTGAAGATCGCCACGAGACCGCGGCTGGTCGAGCCGACCGCGAGGCGGCCGATCGCCTCCGATTCGAACCGGAGCCCGGCCTCGCGCCCGTGCCGGAGGCCGTGGATCACCGCGTCCAGGGCGAGGTAGGGCGCCGGGTACTGCCGGCTGTCGACGCGGCTCTCGAGCTTGCGGCGCGCGACCCGGCGGGCGATCGCGATCTGCGCGCGGCGCACCGGGTTGGCGCGCGCCACGACGCCGTCGCCGAGCGCGCGGCGCGGCCGGCGGCGGCCGGCCTGCGACTCGGCGATCAGCCACTCCGCCGCCTCGCGCAGCCGCTCCACCGGGACCACCGCGTCGACCAGGCCGATCGCGAGCGCCTTCTTCGGCGGCAGCGCCCGGCCGTTCAGGATCACGTCGAGCGCCGGCGCGAGGCCCACCAGCGCCGGCAGCCGTTGCGTCCCTCCCCATCCCGGCAGGATCCCGAGCTTCACCTCCGGCAGACCGATGGTGGCGCGCGGGTCGTCGGCCATGACCCGGAAGTGGCAGGCGAGCGCCAGCTCGGTTCCCCCGCCGAGGCAGGCGCCGCCGATCGCGGCGACCACCGGGTAGGGCAGCGCCTCGAGGCGGTCGAACAGGCGATGGCCGCGGCGCGAGGCGTTCTCCGCGTCCTGCGGCGAGTGCAGGGCGCGGAACTCGGTGACGTCGGCGCCGGCGATGAAGGTGCCGGGAATCGCGCTCGCGACGATCAGTCCCTTGAGCGGTTTCGACGCCGCCTGGCCGATCAGCAGCTCGAGCGTTCCGACCACCGCCTGGCCGAGGAGATTCACCCGTCCCGAGACCGGCTCGAGAAGCAGGACGCCGATGCCGTCCTCGCCGATCTCGAGCGCGGCGCCGCGCCCCGGCGCGCCCCGCTCGAGCGGCAGGGTCTCCTGCGCCGGCCGCTCCAGCGCCGCGCTCCAGGCCTCGGTCACGACCGTTCCACCACGATGGCGGCCCCCTGGCCGCCGCCGATGCACAGCGCGGCGAGCCCGTAGGTCAGGTCGCGACGCGCCATCTCCTTGAGCAGGGTCAGCACCAGGCGCACCCCGGAGCAGCCGACCGGGTGGCCGAGGGCGATGGCGCCGCCGTTCACGTTGACGATCTCGGGCGACACCGCGCCGAGCGCGCCGTCGCGCCCCAGCGCGTCGCGGCCGAACGACGCCGACCCGAACGCCTTGAGCACCGCCAGCACCTGCGCCGCGAACGCTTCGTTGATCTCGATCAGCTGCATGTCGCGCATCGACAGCGCGGCGCGCTTCAGGGCCAGTTGCGCGGCATGCACCGGGCCCAGCCCCATGACCTCCGGCTCGAGACCGGCGAAGGCCCACGAGCGGAGGCGGCCGAGGTACGGCATGCCGAGCACGCGCGCGCGATCCTCGGACGCGATCACGAGCGACGCGGCGCCGTCGGTGAGCATGCAGGAATTGCCCGCGGTCACCGTCCCCCAGCGCCGGTCGAAGAGCGGCTTCAGGCGCTGCAGCTGCTCGAGGGACTGGTCCTCGCGCGGCCCGATGTCGTCGGCGAGAGGCTCGTAGGCCGGGGGCGGGAAGAGCGGCACGATCTCCTCGCGCAGGCGGGCGCGCGCCGCGAGGGCCCGCCGGTGGCTCTCGACCGCGTAGGCGTCCTGCTCGTCGCGCGTGATCGCGAAGCGGCGCGCCAGCACCTCCGCGGTCTCCGCCATGTTGAGGCCGCTCCACGCGTCCCGGAGCCCGACCTCGAGGGCGGCGTACGGCGTCAGGTCGGCGCGCGAGAATCCGAGCGCGGCGCGCGCCCGTGCGGGCAGGGAGCGCGCCTTGCGGAGGGTCATCAGGCGCCGCGTGAACCCCTGGGTCATCTGGAACGGGATGCGCGACATCGACTCGGCGCCGGCCGCGAGCACGATGTCGGCGGCCCCCGCCTGGATGCGGTGCCAGGCGGTGACGATCGCCTCCATGCCGGATCCGCAGTTGCGGTTCACGGTCACCGCCGGCACGTTCTTCGGCACCCCCGCGCGCAGCGCCGCGACCCGTGCCAGGGTCGTGGTCTCGGCCGGCTGCGCGATGTTCCCGACCACCACTTCGCCGACCTCCCCGGGGTCGAGGTCGACGCGCGCCATCGATTCGGCGAGGGCGACGCGCGCCAGGTCGTCGACGCTGACATCCTGAAGCCTTCCCCAGGCCTTGCAGAAGGGCGTCCGGATGCCGTCGACGATGACGACCCCGCGGTCCCCGGTCATTCCGAGACCTGGTCGCGCGTGATCCCGTACTGCTCCAGCTTCTTGTAGAGGTTGCTGCGCGGCGTGTCGATCGCCTTCGCCATGCGCGAGACGTTCCAGCGGAACTCGCGCAGTTTCCGGAGCAGGAAGACCTTCTCCGCCTCCTCGCGGTACTCGTGCAGGGTGGTGAAGCGCGCCGGGTCGGGGCCCGCGGCGCCGGCGCGCGCCTCGGCCGCCCCCGGAGCGGTCGGGCCGCCCGCGACGCCGGGTGCCGACGACTCCGGCACCGGCGACTCCAGCGCCGGCGTCTCCTGCTCGACCGTCAGCACGTCCTCCTCGGCAATCGGGTCGGACTCGGTCATGATCAGCACCCGCTCGACGAAGTTCCTCAGCTCCCGCACGTTGCCGCGCCAGGGGCGTCCCTGGATGACCGCCATCGCGTCGCTCGAGAAGGAGCGCTTGCGCCGGTTGTTGTCGGCGGCGAACAGCCCGGTGAAATGCGCCACCAGCGCCGGGATGTCCTCGCGCCGCTCCCGGAGCGGCGGCGAGACGACCTTCACGACGTTCAGCCGGAAGAAGAGGTCCTCGCGGAAGCGCTGCGCCCGGATCTCCGCCGGCAGGTCCTTGTTGGTCGCGGCGATCACCCGCACGTCGACGCGGAGGGTCTTCGCGAGTCCCACCGGCTCGACCTCGCCCCCTTCGAGAACCCGCAGCACCTTGGCCTGGGTGCGCGCGCTCATGTCGCCGATCTCGTCAAGGAAGATCGTCCCGCCGTCGGCCTGCAGGAACTTGCCGATCTGCCGCGAGGTGGCGCCGGTGAACGACCCTTTCTCGTGACCGAACAGCTCCGATTCGATCAGCTCCTCCGGGATGGCGGCGCAGTTCACCTTGATGAACGTCTTCGCGACCCGGGCGCTCTTGCGGTGGATCTCCCAGGCGATCAGCTCCTTGCCGGTGCCGCTCTCCCCGGCGATCAGGACCGTCGCGTTGGTCGGCGCGGCGCGGGCCACCGACTCGAGCACCGCCTTCATCGCCGGCGCGTCGCCGATCAGGGTGTACTTCCCCTCGACCTGGTGCCGGAGGGCGAGGTTCTCGTCCCGGAGCCGCTTGCGCTCGATGCCGTTCCGCAGCGCGGTGAGCACCCGCTCCGACTCGAGCGGCTTCTCGATGAAGTCGTAGGCGCCCTTGTGGATCGCCTCGACCGCGGTCGGGATGTCGCCGTGACCGGAGATCATGAGGACCGGGATCTGCTGATCGCGGCCGCGCAGGACGTCGAGGACCTCGAGGCCGTCCATGCCGGGCATCTTGATGTCGAGGAGGAGCGCGTCCGGAGATTCGCGCTTCAGGGTCTCGAGTCCCTCCGGCCCCGAGGCCGCTTCGAGGAACTCATACCCCTCGTATTCGAGGACCATCCGCAGCGACTTGCGGATGGCTTCCTCGTCGTCGATCACCAGCACGCGGCCGCGCATCGTGTCGGGGCCCGGGACGCCCGAGGGCGGCCGGGGGAACCGGATGATAGACGAAAAAAACGGGGCCCGGAAGCCGGGCCCCGTATTCAGGTCATGAAAATTCGCGGGAGGTCAGTCTTCTTTCTGCACCCGGAGCGTGACGTAGCGGCTGATCGGGTCGCCGCCGGTGCGGCTCGGGGGGTTCGTGACGTACAGGATCACCAGGCTCCCGGCCTTGAGCTTCTTCATCTCGCGGCGGTAGTCGGCGAGCCCCGCCACCGGGACCCGGTTCACCTCGGTGATGAGGTCGCCGCTGTTGAGCCCCTTCTCCCACGCCTCGGCGACGCGTGACACGTGCGTGACCACGACGCCCGTGGTGTCGCGCGGCACGCCCAGCTCCTGGATCACCTGGGGGGTGATCTCCTCGACCGTGATCCCGAGCGCGGTCTCGTTCTGGTCGTCCGGCTCCTTGCCGCCGTCGGAGTCGCCGCCGCGGCGGGCCGCGCCGATGTCGCTCGGGCGATCGCCCAGGTTGGCGGTCAGGGTCATCTCCTTGCCGGCGCGGAACACGGTCAGTTTCACCTTCGAGCCGGGGTCCTTCGACGACACCACCCGGACCACCTCCTCGCTCGATCCGACCGGCTTGCCGTCGATGGCGGTGATGATGTCGCCGCGCTGCACGCCGGCCTCCGCGGCCGGCAGCCCGGCCGACACCGACTGCACCAGCGCTCCGTGATCGTCCTTCAGCCCCCAGGCCTCGGCGACGTCGGGGGTCACCTCGGCGACGGTGATGCCGAGGTAGCCTCTGGTGACCTTCCCCTTGGCGCGCAGCTGCTCGGCCACCTCGCGCGCGATGCTGGTGGGGACCGCGAACCCGATCCCCTGGCCGACGCTGCTGATCGCGGTGTTCACCCCGACCACCTCGCCCGCCATGTTCACGAGCGGGCCGCCGGAGTTGCCGAAGTTGATCGCCGCGTCGGTCTGGATGAAGTTGTCGAGCGACGCGTCGCGCGACAGGCCGCGCAGCACGCGCCCCTTGGCGCTCACCACGCCGACCGTCACGGTGTGCTCGTACTGCAGCGGGTTGCCGATCGCCATGACCCAGTCGCCGATCCGGAGCGTCTCCGAGTCGCCGAGGGTCAGGAACGGAAGCTTCTTCGGCACCTCGATCTTGATCATCGCGATGTCGCTCGAGGGGTCGGAGCCGACCACCTCGGCCGTGTAGTCGCGCCGGTCGTCGCTGAGATTCACCTTGATGCGGCTCGCCCCCTCGACCACGTGATAGTTGGTCAGGATGAAGCCGTCGTCGCTGATCAGGAAGCCCGAGCCGCCGCTCTGCTCGATGTCCGGCTCGCTGTCGTCGGAGGGGCCGCGCTGCGGGCGCCGCGGCTGCGGACCCTGCGGCCCCTGGTTCGGCCCCTGCGGGCCGAAGAAGAACTCGAACGGGTCGCCATGGAACGGCTGCCGGTTCTTCGACTTCTCCTGGATCTCGGTGGCGGTGATGCTCACCACCGCCGGGTTGACCTTCTCGGCGATGTCGGCGAACGAACCGGGGACCATCGCCACACCGGGGCTCACGGCCATCTGGGCGCGCGCCGCGGCATGCAGGGGGCGCTGGTCGGCCCCGCCGGCGTCCGCGGCCCGGCCCGGGAGGGTCATGTCGAGACCACCCGCGAGCACCATGCCGAACACCACGGAGCCGAGCGCAATGAGCGCCAGGGTGAACAGCTGACCGTGCTTCTTCATTGAAGGGGACTCCTTAATCCCGCCAGGGACTCGGACCGCCGAAGGGCAGTCAGTATAGGACCCGCCGTTCGAGGGCGTCAAGGAATGCGGCGGGTCGCCGGCGCACAGCGCCCGCTGCACCCGCGCCAGGAGGAACGCCGGATCGATCGGCTTGTCGAGGATTGCCGCCACCCCGAGCGCCGCCGCGCGGGCGCGCATCGCGCCGTCGGCGAAGGCGGTCGCGAGCAGCACCACCGGGGGCCCCGGCCGGTCGCGCCAGAGGCCGGTCGCGACCGCGGCCTCGAGCAGATCGAGCCCCGAAAGCCCGGGCATCTGCTGATCGAGGAGGAGGACGTCGGCGGTCGCCATCCCCGCACGGTCGGCGAGCGCCTCGGCGCCGTCGGCGTGCAGGCGGATGGCCGCCCCGACCCGAGCCAGGAGACGTCCGTAGGCCCGGAGCGCTTCAGGGTCGTCCTCGATGATCAGAAGGGATTTCGCACCGGCCGGGAGCATCACCCGGCGTGCGACTGCAAGCGGTGTGCCCGGCCCGGCCTCACAGGTGCGGAACGACTTGGCGGCGCCGGCCGACGCCACTCACTCCGCCCGGCGACCGATATGGCCGGGCCGCCCTGTCAAAATGGCGGCCCCGGGAGCGAATGTCGCCCCGGCGTCAGCCGGCCGACTCCTCCCCCACCTGGCCGTACTCCTTCAGTTTCCGCTGCAGGGTCCGGAGGCCGATGCCGAGGATCTCCGCGGCGCGCGTGCGGTTGCCGCCGGTCTCCTCGAGGGCGCGCAGGATCGCCTCCTTTTCGATCTCGTCCATGGTGCGTGCCGGGCCGGCGGAGGACGCCGGCGGCGCGGGATGACCGGCGGCCGGCGCCGGGCGGGGCGCCGTGGCCTCCGCCCGGTACGACTCCGGCAGGTCCTCGACCCGCACCCGGGTGGTGCCGGGGGGCGCCAGCACCACGAGACTCTCCATCAGGTTCCTGAGCTCGCGCACGTTGCCGTCCCAGCGCGCGCGCTTCATCAGATCGATCACCTCCGGGTCGAGCACCAGGTCGCGCCGCTGGTTCTCCTCCTTGAAGCCGGCGAAGAAGCGGTGCGCGAGGAGCGGGACGTCCTCCGGCCGCTCCCGGAGCGGCGGGATCGGGATGGTGACCACCTTGAGGCGGTAGTAGAGATCGTTCCGGAAGGTCCCGGCCGCGACCTTGCTCTCGAGGTCGGCGTTGGTCGCCGCCAGGATGCGCACGTCGACCTTGAGGGTCTCGGTCCCGCCGACCCGCATGAACGACTTCTCCTCGAGGACGCGCAGGAGCTTCGCCTGCAACGCCATCGGCAGCTCGCCGATCTCGTCGAGGAAGAGGGTGCCGCGGTCGGCCACCTCGAAGGTGCCGGGCTTGCGCTGCACGGCGCCGGTGAAGGCGCCGCGCTCGTGCCCGAACATCTCGCTCTCGAGGATCTCGGCGGGGATGGCGGCGCAGTTGATCGCGACGAAGCGCCCCTCCTTGCGCGGCGAGTGCTGGTGCAGGGCGTTGGCGATCAGCTCCTTGCCGGTGCCGCTCTCGCCGATGATGAGGACGCTCGACCGGGTCGGCGCCACCAGCGCCAGCTGATGCAGGATGCGCTGCATGGCCGGCGACGAGCCGACGATGGTGCCGAAGGAGAACTTCTCCTCGAGGCGCTCCTTGAGGCGCACCACCTCCTGCGCCAGGCGGCGCTTCTCGACCCCCGCGGCGACGCGCTTGCGGAGCTCGACGAGGTTCACCGGCTTCTGGAGATAGTCGTCGGCCCCCTGCTTCATGGCATCGACCGCCGATTCGACCGAGCCGAACCCGGTGATCATCAGGACCGCGAGGCCGGGGTCGATGGCCCGCGCCTCGCGCAGCACGGTGAGCCCGTCCATGCCCGGCATCCGGAGGTCGGTGACCAGGAGATCGGCGCCGTGCGCGCGCAGGTGATCGAGCCCCTCGCGCCCCGAACCGAACGCGGTGACCCGGTAGCCGTCCCGCTTGAGCGCCATCTCGGTGCTCCGGCGATTCGACTCGTCGTCGTCGATCACCACGATTTCGCCGCGCGTCTCCGACATCACCCCTCCCTCAGCATCGGCCGCGCCGCCTCACGCGGCACGTCCCGGTCCTGTGCCGTTGAGGCGCAGGAACTCGTCCGCATCCATCACCGGCACACCGAGCGTCCGGGCGGTCTCCAGCTTGCTCCCGGGGTCGGCGCCGCAGATCAGGACCCCGGTCTTCTTCGAGACGCTCTCCGAGACCTTGCCGCCGCCGGAGCGCACCGCCTGCTTGACCTGGTCACGGCTCCAGCCCGGGATCGCCCCGGTGATCACCACGGTCTTCCCGGTGAACGGACCGTCGGCCGGCGGCGCCCGGCGTTCGACCCCGGGCATCGTGAGCCCGGCCTCGCGCAGACGCCGCACGAGAGCGCGGTTCTCGTCGCGGCCGAAGAACTCGACGATCGCCGCCGCCACGCGCTCGCCCACCTCGGGCACCCGCATCAGCTCCTCGACCGTCGCCTGCATGAGGGCCTCGATCGACGGGAAGACCTCCGCGAGCTGTTCCGCGGTCCGCTCCCCCACGAAGCGCACGCCGAGACCGTACAGCACGCGGGGCAACGGCACCACGCGGCTGCGCTCGATCTGCGCCGCCAGGTTGCCGGCCGACTTCTTCCCCATGCGCTCGAGCCCGGCGAGCGCCTCGGTGCCGAGATCGTAGAGATCCGCGATGGAATGCACCAGCCCTTTCGCGATCAGCTGATCGACGAGCGCCTCGCCGAGCCCCTCGATATCGAGGGCGCCGCGCCCGGCGAAGTGCAGGATCGCCTCCTTGAGCCGCGCCGGGCAGGAGGCGTTGACACAGCGGCTCACCACTTCCTCCTCGGCGCGCGCCACCTCCGAGCCGCAGGCGGGGCAGCGGTCCGGCGCCACCCATCGGGGCGCGTCCTGCGGCCGCTCGTCGAGGATCACCTTGACGATCTTCGGGATGACATCGCCCCCCTTCTCGACGAGGACGGTGTCGCCGACCCGCACGTCCTTCCGGCGCACCTCCTCCTCGTTGTGCAGGGTCGACCGGCGGATGGTCGAGCCGCCGAGGAGGACCGGCTCGAGGTGCGCCACCGGCGTGAGCGCCCCGGTCCGACCCACCTGCACTTCGATGCCGAGGACCCTGGTCGTCGCCTGGCGCGGCGGGAACTTCCAGGCGCAGGCCCAGCGCGGCGCGCGCGCCGTCGACCCCGCCTGCTCCCGGATCGCGAGCGCATCGACCTTGAGGACGCAGCCGTCGACCTCGTACGCGAGGCGGTCGCGGCGGTCGAGCTCGCGCTGGTAGAACTCCTCCGCGGCCTCGATCGTGGCGCACCTGCGGGTCTCGGGATTGACCTTGAGCCCCAGGTCGCGCAGGAGCGCCAGACCGCCGGAGTGGGTGTCCGGCAGCGGCTCTCCCTCGATCGACTGGAGCGACCAGAAGAAGATGTCGAGCGGCCGGCGCGCCGCGAGCGCCGGGTCGAGGAGCCGGAGCGCGCCGGCGGCGGCATTGCGCGGGTTGGCGAACAGCGGCTCCCCCGCCGCCTCGCGCTCGAGGTTCATGCGCGCGAACGCCGCGAGCGGGTAGTAGACCTCGCCACGCGCCTCGAGACGGCGCACCGGGCGGGCGAGCCGCAGCGGCACCGACGGGATGGTGCGCACCGTCGCGGTGACCACTTCGCCGACCTCGCCGTCGCCGCGGGTCACGGCGCGCTCGAGCCGGCCGGCTTCGTAGATCACCGAGATCGACACGCCGTCGATCTTGAGCTCCGCCGAGAGGGGGATCGCGGCGGCTCCGTCGGCCCCCTCCCCGGTCCGGCCGAGGGCCCGTTCGAGGCGGCCGTGCCAGGCGCGGAACTCCTCGAGGGTCAGGACGTTGTCGAGGCTGAGCATCGCCTCGGCGTGCCGCGCGGTCGGCAGCTCCCCCTCGACCGCGATCCCGACGCGCCGGGTGGGCGAGTCGGGGGTGACCAGGTCGGGGAAGCGTTCTTCGAGATCCCGGAGCTCCCGTTCGAGGGCGTCGTACTCCGCGTCGGCAAGCACCGGGTCGTCGTCGACGTAGTAGCGGCGGCGGTGCTCCCAGATCGAGCGGCGCAGCGACTCCGCGCGCGCCGCGGCGTCGCCCTTGCTCACGACTTGCCGGGCACCGCCACGGCGCCCGCGGCCGCCGCGGGTTCGGCCGGGTGCCGGCGCGGCAGCCGCAGCACGAACCGGGCGCCCCGATCCCCGGGGCCGCCCTCGACGGTGATCCGGCCGCCGTGCGCTTCGAGGATGCGCGCCGCGATCGCGAGGCCGAGACCGGTGCCACCCGGGCGGGTCGAGTAGAACACGTCGAAGATCTTCTGCCGGTTCTCCCTCGGGATCCCCGGCCCGTCGTCGGTGACCGACACCTGCACGCCGCCGTCGGGGGCGACCGCCGACTGCACGCTCACCGTGCCGCCCGGTTTCAGGATCTGCGCCGCGTTCATCAGGATGTTCATCAGCGCCTGGCGAATCTGCGCCTCGTCGAGGTCGACCGCCGGCAGGAAATGGGCGAGGTCCTCGCGCAGGGTGATCTGCAGCGCCTCGAACTGCGGCCGGACGAGGAGACAGGTGGTCGCGATCACGCCGTTCAGGTCGGCGCTGGCGAAGCGAGGCTGCGCGGGACGGGCGTACGACAGGAAATTGTCGACCAGGCTCCCGAGCCGCCGGATCTCCCCCTGCAGGGTGTGCAGGTAATGGCGCGTGTCTCCCGCCTCGGGCCCGAGGCGCGCGGCCACGTCCTCCTCCAGCATCTGGAGATTCATGCTCAGCACGTTGAGCGGGTTGCGGATCTCGTGCGCCAGGCCGGCGGCGAGGCCGCCGACGTAGGCGAGTCGATCGTCCATCTGCGCCTGCGCCTCGAGGAGCCGCGTCCGTCGGAGCAGCCGCAGGACGTACAGGAAGGCGATCACCAGGATCAGCACCGCGGCGCAGGCGCCGATCACCACCTTGCGCTGCAGGTCGCTCCGGAGGTGCGCCAGTTCCTGGTCGATCAGGTCCTCCGGGATCGCGATCTCGCGGGCGGTCCCCGGCACCGGCGACTGGCGCACCGCGACGACCGGTCGCGGCTTGCCGTCGACCATCCAGACCTCGCGCAGCCAGTCGTGATCCGGTTCGAGATGCCGCTCGCGCCCCTCGTGCCGATCGAACAGGCTCCCCTGCCAGAAGTCGCGCCAGAGGACGTTGCCCTGGAGATCGGTGACCGCGCGCTCCACCCGCATCGTCATGAGGCGGAACAGGCCTCCGGTGGTCTCCGCCGGACCGCGCGGGGCGTAGGCGAACTTGTCGGTCGAGACCGGGTCGCCGACCGGGCACTCGAGCACCGGCGCGGGGGGGGTGGCGATGTCGCTCGGCAGGAGCGGCTGCGCCGGGGCGGGCCAGGGGCGCAGGGCGTCGAGCGAGGCGGCGAACGCCTGGTCGACCATCTGGCGGCTGAGATCCCGGAGCGTCAGCCGGCCCAGGAGGACCAGGTCGGCGCAGAGCAGGCCGGCGAACAGGATGCAGGCGAACAGAAGCTGCTTGCCGAAGGCCGGCCGCGATCGGCAGACTTCCCGCAAAGTGGCCTCCGCACTCGATTTGAAGCGGGTCCTGGAACTCAAATCGCCAGCAGAATAGCACACCGGCGGCCGGCCGGCCGCCGCGCGGTGGCCGCTCCGCATCCGGCCGAAAGCCGCGCCAGAACGGTCGTTGACAGCCCGAAAAATCGCGTGCTACCATCCGCAGCCTTTTTGATGCCGACAGTCTCAACCGAACATCGCCGGCTCGATCCGATGAGGCCGTCGTTAGCCAGCCCCGTCGTGAGGGTGCGTTCGCATGCATTTTGAGAAGTCGAGTGGTTCCCGCCGCGCGCCGCGCCGCGCCGCGCGCGCCGCGTGGGTGGGAGCGCTCCTTGCGGCGGCCCTCCTCTCCTCGCCGGTCGCGCGCGCCGAGGAGCGCAAGAACTCCTTCGAGGCGGGGTTCTACCTCGGCTACACCATCCTCGGGAACGAGTACCAGCTCGACAACGCGGCCGACAAGGGGCTCCGGTTCGGGTGGAACCTGGCGCCTCCGTACGAGCTCGAGCTGCAGTACTACAAGACGAGCGGGAGCAAGATCAACGACTCCGGCAGCACCCTGATCGCCAACGACGCGATCTTCCTCGACAACAAGAACCGCGACTGGACCGCGACCGCGTACACCGTGCGCTTCATCATCAACCCCAGGAACGAGCGCCGCCGGCTCAAGCCGTACATGGTGCTGGGCGGCGGGACGATGTCCTGGAGCCCGAGCCCTTCGCTCGACGCGTCGGAGGAAGGCGACCTCGACTCCTGGATCTTCTCGGTCGGCGGCGGCCTGCGCTTCCGCCTCGGCGCCTACATGCAGTTCCGCGCCGAGTTCGAGGACCTGTACGCGATCGCCGAGGTGAACAACAACTTCCACGCGAACGTCGGCCTGACCTGGGTGTTCGGCGGCGGCAAGCCGGCCGACACCGATGGGGACGGCATCCTCGATCTGCGCGACCGCTGCCCCGACACGCCGAAGGGGGCGCTGGTCGACAAGCACGACGGCTGCCCGTGGGACATCGACGGCGATGGCGTCATGGAAGGTCTCGACCAGTGCGCGTCGACGCCGCAGGGATGGCCGGTCGACGACAAGGGCTGCCCGCTCGACTCCGACGCGGACGCGGTGCCGGACGGCGCCGACGCCTGCGCCGACACCCCCAAGGGGGCGGTGGTCGACACCCGCGGCTGCCCGGCCGATTCCGACAAGGACGGCATCTTCGACGGCGTCGATCGCTGCCCGGCCACCCCGAAGGGCGCGATCGTCGACGGCGTCGACAGCGCCACCCCGGGCTGCCCGCACGACAGCGACAACGACGGGGTGATGGACGGCGTCGACAAGTGCGCCCTGACTCCGCCCGGCGCCAGCGTCGACGAGACCGGTTGCCCGAAGGACTCCGACGGCGACCGCGTGCTCGACGGCATCGACCTGTGCCCCGACTCGCCCAAGGGGCAGCGGGTCGACAAGGAAGGCTGCCCGCGCGTCCGACTCGACAAGAACGATCCCCAGGTGCTGCAGAACGTGAAGTTCCACGGCATGGAGCTGTACCCGGGCACGGAAGCCTGGCTGATGCTCCTGGTCGAGTCGGCGAACTACTGGCCCGAGGTGAACTTCGAAGTCGGCGTCTACACCGACAACGAGGGCGGCATCGCCGCGAACCGCGCCGCCGCGAACCGGCGCGCCGAGGTCCTCAAGGCCTGGCTCGTGAACAACGGCATCCCTGCAAGCCGGTTCACCGTCAAGCCGTACGGGCCGGTCAGCTTCGTCGCCGACAACGCCACCGAGGAAGGGCGCGAGAAGAACCGCCGCGTCGAGGTCAAGCGGCTGACGGGCGACATCCACAAGCACCCGAAGCCGGTGATCGAGCCGGAGCCGCCGGCGCCGGCCCCCGAGAGCGCCCCCGCGCCGGCGCCCGCGCCGGCCGATACGACGCCGCCGGCCGAGACCAAGCCGCCCGAAGAAACCAAGCCGCCCGCGGAAGAGGCCAAGCCGCCCGCCGACGCCGCACCCGCCCCGGAGGAAGCCAAGCCGCCGGCCGATGCCCCGCCGCCCGCCGAGGGGGGCGACAAGCCGCCGGCCGATGCGCCGCCACCCGCGGAGCCCCCCGCCGAGCCGGCGCCGAAGCCGCCCTCGGGAATCGCCGGGCGCTAGTTTTTCTAGGCGGGATCGCCGCGCAGGATGCCGATGGCGCAGCGATCCGGATCGAGGTACCGCCAGGCGGCGTCGGCCACGTCCTGGTGCACCACCGCGGAAATCTTCTCCGGGTAGTCCAGGACTTCCGACACGCCCAGCCCCCGCACCTCGGCGTCGAGATATTGCATGGCGCGCGCCGCGTTGGTCTGCATGCCGAAGGCATGCGTCCCGGCCAGGTGCCGCCGGGCGCGGGTGACCTCCTCCTGGCGGGGACCGTCCTCCCGCAGGCGCGCGATCTCCTGGAAGAGCACGCGGCGGGCCTCCGCCTCGTCCTTCGGCGACGTC
>DATKFL010000165.1:0-7973 GCA_035511355.1 Dongiaceae bacterium | reverse complement strand
GGATTCACCGCCACGATCGGGAAGTCGACGATCGGCGGCCGGATGCAGATCGAGGATTACATGGCGCCGCGCATCGGCTTCGATCTGAAGGCGGATCGGCTGAACCTCGACGATCTGTTCGGCGCGGTCGCCCCGTCGGCGCCGGCCGCGGGGACGGGCGGCGGCACGAGCGCCGACACGGCGCTTCAGGGCATCACCGCCAAGGGGACGCTCGCCGTGGGCTCGCTTCGTTTCCAGGGGTTCGAACTGACCAACGCGCGCGGCACCGCGACGCTTGCGAATGGCGTCCTCGGACTGGGCGACCTGGCGGCCGGTCTCTGTTCCGGGTCGATCAAGGGGAGCGCGAGCACCGATCTGGCGCACGGGGCGCCGGTCATCCGTCTCGACGCCGGGCTCAAGGAGATCGACGTCGACGCGCTGGCCGCCGCGTACGACCCCGGGCTGAAGGGGCTGGTGCGTGGAAGGCTCGCAGGCGATCTCGGCCTGACGGCGAAAGGGACGACCATGGACGCGCTTCTCGACTCCGGGCGCGGCGACGTGCGCCTCGCGATCACCCAGGGTGCGGTCACGTCGATCAGCGTCCTCAAGCAGATGGCGGGACTCCTCGAGATGGCGGGCGGGAAGGGGATCGGGAAGGATGAGACGCCGTTCGACGCCCTCACCGGGACCTTCGCGATCGGCGGGCGGCGCGCCACGACGAACGATCTCACCCTCGACTCGGCCGACCTCGATCTCTTCGGTCGCGGGACGCTCGGACTCGACATGACGCTCGACCTCGGCATCCTGGCGCGCTTCTCCCAGGAAGCGACCGCAGGGATGGTGGAGAAGACCGCGAGGCTGAAGGCGTTCACCGACGGAGAAGGACGGCTCGCGGTCAATCTTCTCGCGACCGGCAGCCTGGCGGCGCCGAAGGTGTCGCTCGACACGACCAAGCAGGTGCGGCAGTTCCAGGAGCAGAAGAAGGCCGAGGTCAAGGAAAAGGTGCGCGGAAGACTTCTCGACCTGCTCGGCGGCAAGAAACCGGCCGGGGAGAAACCGCCGGCGGAACCGCCGCCTTCGCCGCCGCCGGCCGACGGCGGTGGCGGCGGCTACTGAACCCGCAGCACCTCGACGCGCGTGTAGGTCGATTCGACGCGGCGCCCGTCGGCGGTCTCGACGATGATCTTGAAGAGATAGCTCCCCGGATCCTCGAGGGTCAGCATCCGGCTGAAGGAGGTCATCGCCACCGCCTCCCCCGGGGCATGCCGGCAGGCGGCGTCCTCGTGATAGCGGCTGGCGTTCTCCTCGCGCTGATGCGGATTGACCCGCACCCAGGTCACCGCCGGGTGGCAGAACCCGGGATCGCGCGGCGCGACGCCGTACAGATGCGCCGTCAGGATCGTCGTGACCGGCAGAAACCCGACCGCCGGTTCCGCCACCAGGAGGAGTTTCGGCTTCCCGGTTTCGTTCGGGTCGGGACCCTCTTTTTTCTTCCCTGGGAAGACGAGAGCGGGCGCCCCCGCCAGGAGCAGGACCGCCAGAGGAATCAGGGCCCGGCAACGCATGGCCGCGAGTATAAGCCGCTGCGCGCGAGGACGCCAGAAAGGGACACCCTGACCTCCCGGCCGTCACCGCGCGCGGACGTCGGCCGCTCGGGAGGCCACCCGTCGGCATTCTCGCCGCGCGAAAAGTCCCCATCCCGCCACATTTTCTCGCCCTGGGGCCCTTGCGGAGCCGATGCTCGGATGGCATAGAATCGGCTCAGCCGCACAACGCCGTCGCCGTTCGTGTCGGACGCCGATTGTGATTTCAGGGGGATTCCGGTGAACGTGGCGCCGTCCCAGGTGCCGCTCTCCTTGCGGCTCGTTTTCATGGTGATTCTGCTTGCCGTCGCCGGCGTGACCGCGCGGGCGGCGGAGCGCGTCGCTGTCGGTCCCGCCTTCGCCCGGCTGCGCGATGTCCAGGGAAACGTCCGGATCGAACGGAACACCGGCAACCCCGGCGCAGCCGGCGCCATCAACCAGCCGCTCCAGGTCGGGGACCGGGTGCGTACCGGCGACGGGCGCGCCGAGATCGAGCTGGCGGACGCTTCGATCGCCTGGATCGATCACGACTCGCTGGTCACGGTGCGGGCCCTCGCCGATCCGCTCGAACGGGTCGGTTCGGGTGACGTCATCGAATTGCTCGAGGGGAGCGTTCAGATCGAGGCCGCGGACCCGGCCGGCGCCGAAGTGGTGGCGCGCCTCGACAGCGCCGCCGCGTCGGTCTACCTACTGTCGGCCGGACTGTTCCGCGTCGAGGCGCGGCGCGGCCTGACGACGCTCGTCTCGTTCGGCGGCCTGGCCGAGTTTTCCGGAGAGGAGGGCTCGGTCCTGGTGCGCACCGGGCAGCGCAGTGTCGCGCCGGCGGGGAGCGCGCCGACCGAGCCGCGCCGGCAGGGTGCCGATCGCAACGATCCGTTCGACGCCTACGTGACCGCGCGCGCGGCGCTCTACGCGGGGGCCACCACCGGGGTCAATCGCTCCGATCTGCCCGAGGCGATCGAGCCTTACCTGGGTGAGCTGGGACGCTTCGGCGCATGGCAGCAGCTGCCGACGATCGGCACGGTCTGGCGGCCGCACCAGGCGGGAGCCTGGGCTCCGTACCAGCGGGGGCGCTGGCTCGCGTCGCCGGCCGGCTGGTTCTGGGTCTCCGACGAGCCGTGGGGTTGGGCGCCGTACCGGTTCGGACGCTGGGAGCAACGCCTCGGCCTCGGCTGGGTCTGGATTCCCGGTGCGGTCTGGGGCGCCGCCTGGGTCGGCTACGCCGTCACTCCGGCGCTCGTCGGCTGGTGCCCGCTGAATTCCTGGAATCAGCCGGTCTTCGCGAGCGCCACCGGCTCCGCCGCCGGCGCCGCCCGGCTCGACCCGCGCGCCTGGACTTTCGTCCCGATCGATCGATTTGCTCGACCGCTGACCGCCCAGAGCGCCCTCCGTTCCGACCGGCTGCCGCGCGCGTCCGACCTGGTGCTGGCCCGGAATCTCCCGGAGTTCGATCCGGACCGGCTCCTGCTCACGCCCGGGGGGCAGGAGCGTCTCGTGGAGCAGGTTCGGCGCCTCGGCTCCGGCTTTGTCCGGCCGGCCGGCGACGCAAAGCAGGTCTCGTTCCGGAGCGAGGAGATGGCGGCACGGAGTGCGGCCGGGACCTCGGGCGGCGGGCGTCGTCGCGGCGCGGTGGCGATCACGCGCCCCCCCATGCCGCCGCCGGCGCATCCGCCGCGCACGGCCGCGGCGATCCCCGATGCGTCGCATCAGGGTCACGCGGTGCAGCGCCTCGTGGAGGGAGCGCACCCCAATCCGCTCCCGGGCCCCGCGTCACGAGCACCCGGCAATTCCGCGACCCAGGCGCAGCCGCACACCGGCCCGCGCGGCGGCGGGACCCAGAGCAGGTCACCCGGGTCCGGCGCGACCCTGCCCCCCCTGCCTCCGCCGGGTGACGATCCGTCCGACGATTCCAATCGGTAGTCGCAGCTCTCCGGTTCGATTGACCCTCCCGGACCCCTGTGATAAACAGGCCGGCCCATGGCCGTTCTGCCGATCGTCCGCTACCCGCACGAGGTCCTGCTTCGACCGACCGAGGAGGTCGGCACGATCACGCCCGATCTCGAGCGACTCGTGGCCGACATGATCGACACGATGCATGCCGCGCCGGGAGTCGGGCTTGCGGCCAATCAAGTCGGTGTCGGCCGGCGCATCGCGGTGGTCGATCTGTCGGTCGGCGAAGACCCCCGGCAACTGCTCGTCCTGATCAACCCGCGCATCGTCGAGAACGACGGCGCCTACGTCGAGGACGAAGGCTGCCTGAGCCTGCCCGGGTTCACCGAGAGGGTGCGGCGTCCGGATCGCTGCGTCGTCGAGGCGATGGACCTGGACGGCACGGTGCGACGGATCGAAGGACGGGAACTCCTGGCGCGCGCCTTCAATCACGAGATCGACCACCTGAATGGCCGGCTGTTCATCGAGCACCTGAGCCCGCTCAAGCGGCGGCTGATCAAGAGGAAGGTGCAGAAGCAGATGCGCGCGGGCGACTGGGCGCTCGTACCAGGCTAGTGCGCCTGGTCTTCATGGGGACGCCCGAGTTCGCCGTCCCCTCCCTCGAGGCGCTGGCCGCGGCGGGGCATTCGATCGCGGGGGTCATCACCCGCCCCGACCGGCCGCGCCGCCACGGCGCCGCGGAGCCCGAAGCCTCGCCGGTCGGCGCGTTGGCGGCGGCGCGCGGGTGGACGATCCTGCGCCCCGCGACCTTGAAGGATGCCGGGACCCAGGCGGCGATCAGGGCGCTCGCACCGGAGGCGATCGTGGTGGTCGCCTTCGGGCAGCTCCTGCCGCCGCCGGTGCTCGAGCAACCGCCGCGCGGCTGCGTCAACCTGCACGCTTCGCTCCTGCCGCGCTGGCGTGGCGCGGCGCCGATCGCGCGCGCGGTGATGGCCGGCGAGACCGCCACCGGACTCTCGACCATGCGCATGGAGCGGGGACTCGACACCGGCCCGGTCTACGCCTCGGTCTCCTGCAGCATCGGCCCGGAAGAGACGGCAGGAGAGTTGACCGGCCGCATGGCGCTGCTGGGCGCCGCGCTCCTGGTGGCGACCCTCGAGGCGATCGGCGCGGGAACGATCGGTGCGACGCCGCAGGACGAGGCGGGGGTCACCTGGGCGCCGCCGCTCGAACGCGCCGAGGCGCCGATCGACTGGGAGACCTCCGCGGCGGCGCTCGCGGCGCGCATCCGTGGTCTCAATCCCTGGCCGACGGCGGAAACCGGCTGGCGCGGCGAGCGGCTGCAACTCCTGCGCGCCGTCGCGGAGACGGCGACCGCGCCCGCCGCGCCCGGCACCGTCCCGGGAACGGTCGTCGAAGCGGCCGCGGAGCGGCTGATCGTCGCCTGCGGCGGCGGGACCCGCCTGCGGCTCCTCGAACTGCGCCGTCCGGGGCGGCGCGCCCTCACGGCGCGCGAGGCCATCAACGGACGTCTCGTCGGCGATGGCGACCGGTTCACGTCGATCGGCGGCTGACGCCGACGCACGTGCCGCGGCGCTCGCGGCGCTGGTGGCGATCGACGCGGGGCGGGCCGGCTCGAACACGTTGCTCGCCGACCTGCCGGCCACGATGCCGGCGCGCGACCGGGGACTCGCCACGGAGCTGGTGTACGGGGTGCTGCGCCGGCGGTCGATCCTCGACCGGGCCGTCGCCGCGGCGGCGTCGCGCCCGCTCGCACGCATCAGTCCGCTCCTCCTGAACATCCTGAGGCTCGCGGCGTACCAGCTCCTCTATCTCGAACGGATCCCGGTGCACGCGATCGTCGACGAGGCGGTCGGCCTCGCGCGACGGCGGAGCGGTCGCCCCGCTGCGGCCTTCGCGAACGGCCTCCTGCGCGGCATGACCCGGCGCGGTCGTCCGCGTGTCGAGGAGGTTCTCGGCCGCGCCGTCGCGGGTGACCGGGAGGCGGCGCGCGAGCACCTGGCGATCGCGACCTCCTTCCCGCGCCCCTACGTCGATCGCGTCCTCGATCGCGACGGCGACGCGCAGGGCGCGGCGCTTCTCGAGGCGCTCAATGCGCCGGCGCCGGTGGTGCTGCGGGCGATGCGGCGATCGGGGGGCGCCGGGAAGGTCGCGGCGCGGCTGCGCGCCGAGGGGATCGAGACGACCCCTTCGCCCTGGCTCGAGGAGGCGCTGCGCGTCGCGGGGGGCGCCGTGCCGGCGACCCCCACGTTTCGCGACGGCTGGGTCTACGTCCAGGACGAGGCCGCGCAGATTCTCGCCGCGCTCCTCCTCCCGGCCGGGGCGGGGGACCGGGTCATCGACTTCTGCGCCGCACCCGGCGGGAAGGCGATTCTCCTCGCCGATCATCCCGAGCCACCGGGGCTCCTGGTCGCCGCCGACGCCAGCCGCGCCCGCCTGCGGCGGTTGTGCGCCAACGCGGCGCGGCTCGGAATCGAACGGCTCCGCCCGGTGGTGATGGACGGCGCCCGGCCGGCGCTCCGGGGGCGGTTCGAGCGGCTTCTGGTCGACGCGCCCTGCAGCGGCACCGGGGTGATCCGCCGGCATCCCGAGATCCGCTGGCGCTTCGATGCGGCGGCGCTCGGCAGGTCGGCGGCACGGCAGCGGCGGCTGATCGCGGCCGCCGCCGATCTCCTCGCCCCCGGCGGGCGGCTGGTCTACTCGGTCTGCAGCCTCGAACCGGAGGAGGGGCCGGAGATCGTGGACGCCCTCCTCGCGGCGCGCCCCGACCTGCGGCTCCTCGACGCGCGCACGATCCTGCCGGAGCGGCTGCACCCGCTGGTCGATGTCGCGGGGCGGCTGGTGACGCGCCCCGGGCGCGACGACCTCGACGGCTTTTTCGCGGCGGTCGTGACGACGTGTTAGCATGCGCCGCGCGCGCTGAGGGAATTGCGCTCCGCGCCCGCCACACGGCATCCCGATGAAAGAACCCACCAAGCAGAAGACCCGCCGCGCCCTGGTCGCCGGCGCGAAGCTCTTCGTCGTCGCCGTGGCGCTCGCCGTGACCGCGGCGGTGAGCGCCTATTTCACCGTGCGGCGGTCGGTCTCGGGGCGCGATGTCCTGGTGCCGGACCTCGTCGGGGTCGACCGGAAGGCGGCCGAGGCTCTCCTGTCGAAGCAGGGCCTCGCGCTCGAACTGGTCGCCGAGCGGTACGATCCGCGCGTCCCGGCCGGAAACGTCCTGGCGCAGGAGCCGACGCCCGGGTCGAGTCTCAAGGTCGATCGCAAGGTGAAGGTGGTCGTGAGCCTCGGGGAGGAGGGGGCGGCGGTCCCCGAGGTGCGCGGCAGCGCGGCACGGATGGCGCAGATCAGCCTGCAGCAGCAGGGGTACCGGGTTGCCACGCCGGTGTACGCTTACGCCCCCGGCGCGGACGAGAATCTCGTCCTGGCGCAGGACCCGCTGCCGGGGGAGTTCGGCGCGCGCGCCGGCCAGGTGGGGCTCCTGATCAGCCGGGGACGGCGGCCTCCGGTCTATGTGATGCCCGATTTCACCGGTCGCACGCAGGCGGAGGCGGAGCGCCTGCTGGCGCGGGCCGGGCTGCGCGCCGCGCCGACGCGGCACGAGCGATCGCCGGCGGTCCCGGCGGGGACCATCCTGAGGCAGCGCCCCGAGGCCGGGTACCCGGTGCGCTCGGGCGACCTGATCACGCTGGTGGTGGCCGATGAGGGAGGGGACGACGATCATGAGTGACGCGAGCGGTGGTGCGACGGTGCGGCGCGGTGCCGCGGCGATCCCGCCCGGGCCGGCGCTGGCGCCCTCGCTTCTGTCGGCCGATTTCGCCCGCCTCGGTGAGGAGATCGCCGCGGTGCGGGCCGGCGGCGCCGGCTTGCTGCATCTCGACGTGATGGACGGCCATTTCGTGCCCAACCTGACGATCGGCCCGCCGGTGGTCGCCTCGGTGCGGCGGGTCACCGACCTGCCGCTCGATGTCCACCTGATGATCGAGGAGCCCGACCGGTACATCGATCGCTTCGTCGCCGCCGGCGCCGACCTGGTCACGGTGCACCAGGAGGCGGTGCCGCACCTGCACCGGACCGTGGCGCTGATCCACGAGCTCGGCGCGGCGGCCGGGGTGGCGCTCAATCCGGCAACCCCGATCGGCAGCCTCGACGACATCCTTCCCGACCTCGACGTGGTCCTGGTCATGTCGGTGAACCCGGGGTTCGGCGGCCAGAAGTTCATTCCCGCGGCGATCGGCAAGGTGCGCGCCCTGGCCCAGCGGATCGCGGCGCGCGGCGCGAAGACCCGCATCGAGGTCGACGGCGGCGTCGCCGCCGACAACCTGCCGGCCCTTCTCGAGGCGGGGGCCACCCTTTTCGTCGCCGGCTCGGCGGTGTACGACGGCCGCGACCCGCAGGCTCGCGCCGCGGCGCTCGTGGCGCTGTGCGCCGGCGGCGCGCGGCGGTCCTGAGGCCGGCGTGGCGCGCGAGGCGACGACGGAGGTCCGGGTGCGCTACCCC
>DATKFL010000164.1:0-10826 GCA_035511355.1 Dongiaceae bacterium | reverse complement strand
CCGAGCGCGTCATGGGCCGGGCTTCTCCTGACCGCGCTCGTGCCGATCATGTTCGCGTACGGCGGGTGGCAGAACTGCGGCTCGGTGGCGGGGGAGATCCGCGACCCGGCGCGCACCCTGCCGCGCGCGAACGTCATCGGGGTGATCGTCGTCATCATCCTTTATGTCAGCCTCAACCTGGCCTATCTGCACCTGCTCACGCCGGAGCAGGTGGCCGGCTCCCGGGCGCTGGCCGCCGACGCGGCGCGCGTCGTCGCCGGGGAGACCGGCGCGCGGGCGGTCGGCGCGCTGATCCTGGTCTCGGCCCTCGGGTTCCTGTCGGTGATCATCCTGACCGGGCCGCGCCTGTACTACGCGATGGCGCGCGACGGGCTCTTTCCGCGCCGGGCCGGGACGCTGCATCCGCGCTGGCGGACTCCGGTCGTCATGCTGTGCGTCCAGGCGGCCGTCTCGATCGTCCTGCTCGCGACCAACAGCTACGACCAGCTGCTTTCCTACGTGGTGTTCGCCGACTGGTTGTTCTTCGGGCTGACCGTGGCGGCGATCTTCGTCCTGCGCCGTCGTCCCGCGGGCGTCGAAGGGCTGGTCGCCATGCCGGGTCACCCCTTCACGACGCTCCTCTTCGTGGCGGTCGCCGCGGGGATCGTCCTCAACAGTTTCCTCGCCTACACGGTGCAGTCGCTCGTCGGATCGGCGATCCTTCTCCTGGCGGCGGCCACCTACCCGATCGCCGCGCGGTCCGCCGCCACGCCGCGGGCCGCCCCGGAGAGGGAGGGGTGAGGTGAAGGTCACCGAGGTGGCGTCGATGAGCCGGGCGAAGGCGGTGCCCGGGGTGCGGAGCACCCTCGCGCGCGGCGGGCCGACGCCCTGCCCGCCGGCGCTCGACGACCCGGGCGGCGCGCGGCGCGCAGATTTCCCGAAGATGGACTACGCTCCCGCGAAACCTCCCTCTCCGAGGCGCCGATGAAGAAGACAACCCTGGACGGTCTCCACCTCTGGAGCCTCTTCCAGCCCGACCGCGGCATCGACTTCAACGGCTTCTTCTGGATCCGCCCGGACGGGGGCAACGTCCTGATCGACCCGCTCCCGCTCAACGACGGAGAGACCGCCTTCATCCGCCAGAAGGGCGGGGTGCGCTGGATCCTGATCACCAACGCCGACCACTGGCGCGCGGCCGATGCAGCGCGCGACCTTTTCCGCGCCGAGGTCTACGCGCCGGCCCCCGACCGGGCGCGGCTCGAGCGCGAGAACCGCCGTCCCGATCAGTGGTACGACGGGAGCGGTGGCCTTCCCGCCGTCCTGCGTGACGCGGTGCAGGTCCTCCCGATCCGCGGCGGCAAGACCCCCTCCGAGATGGCCTTCTACCTGAAATCCCTCCGCGCCCTGGTCTTCGGCGACATCGTGCGCACCCAGGTGGCGGGGCGGTTGACGCTTCTCCCCGACGACAAGCTGCGCGACAAGAGCGCGGTCCTCGATTCGCTGCGACGCGCCATCCCGCTGGCGTTCGAAGCGATCCTCGTGGGTGACGGCGACTCCGTCTTTCACGACGCGCGCGACACGTTCTTCAGGATGCTCGACGGCGTGCCGGGGGCGCTGTTCAACAAGGTCAACCTGAACCGCCTGGAGTTCGCGCCCGGCACCCGGCCGCAGCCCGGCGCCATGACCGAGTCGGCGCCGATCTCCCGGGTCATGACCTGCCGCCAGCTCGGCTATCACATGCGGCGTCTCCTTCCCGGCAACGTCTGGCCGGCCTTCCACTACGAGACCGGTGAAGAGGAGATGTTCCTGGTCTGGAAGGGGACGATGAAAGTCCGCACCCCGCAGGGGCTCTTTCCGCTGCTGCCGGGCGATCTGATCGCGATGCCGACCGGGCCGGCGCACGCGCACCAATTCGTCAACGACGGCACCGAGCCGTGCGAGTTCTTCTGCCTCGGCGTCGATCGGCCGCAGAGCCTCGCCTTCTACCCCGACACCGGCAAGATCATGGTCAGCGAGCGCGGCGAGATCTATCGCGTCGCCGATCGCCGCGAGGACTACTGGGAAGACGACCCGACCGTGGGTCGCGAGCCGGGCGACAAGAAAACGTAGATTCGCCGCACGCGCCCCGCGGCGTCAGCGCTTCCACTCGAACGGGAAGAGGGCGCCGGCCTTTTCCGGATCGATGTTGACGCCGAACGCCGCGGCGGCGCGCGACAGCACCGGATCGCGCCCGGTGGCGAGGTCCTCGCCGGTCGGCAGGATCACCTCGTCGGGGGTGACGCCGGACTTCTCGAGGCTCCTGCCGTCGGTCATGATGATGTCGGCGATGGTGATGCTGGCTCCGAAGTACACCGTCGTCCCCATCCCGATCTTCCGGTCGTGGTACTCCGACATCATCACGCGCCCGCTGGTCCGATCTCCGAGGACTTTGCCGCGGGCGGCGATCTGCATCTGGCGCGAGAAGATCTCGGCGGCCGAAGCCGACTCGCTGTCGACCAGCACGATGAGCTCACCGTCGTAGCGCTCGGGCGACTTGCGCGACACGTGCGCCGGGATGGTCCGGCGGCTGCGGATGGTCCCGATCGGGACCTTCTCGCCCAGGAAGGCGCCGACCATGAATTCGAGCGTCTCCACGGCGCCGCCGGGATTGCCGCGCAGGTCGAGGATCAGGCGGGGGTACTTCGAGAGCTTCCCGGCGATCCGCCCGACCTCCTCGCGGGTCAGGTCGAATTGCGGCATCTTCCAGACGGCGACGTCATCGCCGAAGAAGTGGAACCGGTGGCGATCGAGCCAGGCTTGGTCCTCCATCTCGCGGAACATGGCGGCGTGGTCCCAGTTCGTGGAGACCCGCTTCTGGGGCGTTACCCGGGGGCGCACGACCACCTCGCGTGGCTCGCCTCCCGGGGACCGGACGACGAGCGTCGTGCGGGCGCGCGGCGCGAGCAGGCGCTGGTCGTACATCATCACCGACAGGCTCTCGCGCGTCGGCGTCGCGCCGTCGATGCCGAGCACCCGATCGCCCTTCAGGAGACCCTGGGTCTCCGCGTCGCTCCCGGGCAGCACGGCCTGGAGATAGCAGTCGTCGCCGACCATCTGGGTGAACCAACCGAATTCGATCTTCCCCGCCCATCCGGGAGGCACGAAGTAGGTGTGCGAATCGTCGAGGCGCAACAGGGTCTCGGCGATGGCGGCGTAGATTTCCGCCTGCGTGCCGGCGGAGGCGATACGGTCCTCGGCGCGGGCGAACACCTGATCGAAGGCGATGCCGTGGTAGGTCGGGTCGTAGTAGAAGTCGCGCAGGTCGTTGCGGATGACCCCGAGCATCATCCGCCCCTGATCGCGATCAAACTTGCTCATCTCGCGCGGCGCCGACGTGCCCGCGCGCCCGGAGGGCGGCGGGCTGGCGGTGCCGGCGGCGGGAAAAGAGCCTGCCGCGATGGCGGCGAAGCACAAGAGCCCCGCGGCGGCGTTCCTCTTCATCGGCGCACCTCGTCGAACACGGCTGTGGACATCCCGGCCCCGTGCATCGTCCGGGTCAAAAGCGTGATGGAGTTGATGGTACGCCGAGTTGTGGCGAGGCGGTCAAGAAGCCCGCATGAGCGCGGGCGTCCGCCGTGCGACGGGCGCTTCGCTGAACTGCGCCCGTCCCATGCTACGATTTCCCAACGACTCTACAGCGGGGGGCATCCATGGGCCGGCTCTGTCAGTGCATCGTGTCGGGCATTGTCTGCCTTGCATCGGCATTCGGCCTGACGCTCGCCGCGCCCCTGTTCCCCAATCCAATCTCCCTTGTTTCGGGCCAGCGATCGCAGGCGATCGCCGTCGGTGAGTTCAATGGCGACGGCATCCCCGATCTGGTGGTCGGCAACCTGTTCTCGAATGATGTCAGCCTGCTGATCGGCAGGGGCGACGGAACGTTTGTCGAGCTTTCCTCCTACCCGGCGTTCGGGTCCGCCTCCGCGATCGTCGTCGCCGACTTCAATGGCGATGGCCGGCAGGATTTCGCCGTCACGATCGAATACCCGGGAAGGGTCGTCAGCTATATCGGAAACGGTCAGGGGGGGTTCTTCTTCCGGTCGTCCATCGGGGTCGGGGAATTTCCCTCCTCGATAGCGGCCATCACGCTCCCTGGAAGCACTGTCGTGTCGCTGGTTGTGGGGAACCTGTACACAAACGACATCTACGTGGTCCCGGGTGTGGGGGACGGGTCGTTCCTGCCGGGACTGAGATACGTGATGCCGGCCCAGGTGCGGGGTGTGTCCGTTGGTGATGTGAACGACGACGGCTACCAGGACATTGGCGCGGTCGGTTACGACCAGTACGGGCCGGGGAGCTTCGTTTCGGCGCTCCTCGGTTCCGCGACAGGCGTGTTCTCGATCCAACCGTCGCTCCTGCAGGAGTGTGCCTACTGTACCGTCGCGGTGGCGGACGTGAACGACGACGGCTTCGATGATCTCCTGGCGAGCGGGATGGAGGACGTTGTCTCGACAGGGAGGCTCTGGCGATTCATCAGCCGTGGCGAGGGGACGTTCACTGCCGCGGAAAAGACCGAGTTGGGGATCTTCTCGCCGAACACCGTGGCCGCTCTCGATCTCGACGATGACGGGACCAAGGACATCGTGGTGCTCGGATCGTCACAGGTCGCTGTGCTGCTCGGTCGCGGAGGGGACGAGTTCGATCCGCCGACGCAGTACCTTCTGAGCGGAAATTCTTCATCTTCGATGGCGACCGGAGACTTCGATCGTGACGGCACGACCGACGTGGCCGCCTCGAACGACTACCTGGGCGGGCTTCCAATCCCCCCGAACTACATCTCGGTCCTTCTGGGTCGCGGTGACGGAGGATTCACGTCGGTGCTGAGTCTTCCGTCTGGATCGGTGGTGGGTGCGGTCGCCGCGGCCGATTTCGACGGCGACGGATCGGCCGACCTCATCGGGGGCGATTGGGTAAGCGATTCGATCGCCTTCATGACGAACCGCGGCGACGGGTCATTTGAACCCGCCCGCAGGTTCCCTGCGGGGAGCGGACCTGTCGAAATCGCGGTCGCCGACTTCAACAACGATGGTAGACAGGATGCCGCCGTCGCCAACCGCATTTCCGCGGACCTTTCGGTGCTGCTCAATGACGGGAACGGCGGCTTCGGTCCGCAGCGCCGATTCCCGGCAGGAGTGTATCCATTTTCGATTGTCGCGGCGGATTTCGACGGGAACCATCAGGCCGACGTTGCGGTCGCGGGGTTCCCGGGCCCGGTGCCGGGGAGTGTTTCCGTGTTTCCCGGCCTGGGCGACGGCCGGTTGGGAACCGCGCGGCGTTTCAGTGCCGGGGTGCTGCCGTTTCACGTAGCGACGGGCGACCTGAATCGGGACGAGAGGCCCGACCTCGTCGTCGCCGATCAGGGGTATCCCGGGGGCGGCGGGGTCTACATTCTCCTGAACCAGGGCGCCGGCAACTTCGCGGCGGCCGTTGCGCTGCCTGCGACCGTAGGGGGCACGTATACCTGGGTCACGGTCGCCGATCTGGACGCGGATGGTCGTCTGGACATCGCGGCCGTCGACAGCAATCGCGGCGTCGTCCAGACTTTTTTCGGCAACGGCAACGGGGCTTTCCCGCCCGGTGTGACCTATGATGCCGGTCCCGCACCGTCCGCCGTCGTCGTCGGGGATTTCGATGGCGATCGTCGCCCGGATCTCGCCGTCACCATCGGACCCGGCACGGGAACCTCCGTCTTCGTCCAGACGAGCTTTCGATTCTTTCAATTTTCCGGACGCTATGGCGTGACCGGGCCGCCGGCGGTTGCCGACTTCGACCTGGACTTTCGCATCGACCTGGCGGGGGGCAACCGTCCCGGCTTCGGCGTAGCCTTCAATCGGGGAGGTTTCCCCGATTCCGATGGCGACGGGGTCACGGACAACGTCGACACCTGCACCGACACGGACGGAGACGGCTTCGGCGATCCGGGGTTCCGGCCGAACCTTTGCGCCCCGGACAACTGCCCCGCGCAATCGAATCCGAGCCAGGACGATGCCGATGGTGACCTCGTCGGGGATATCTGCGATGCGTGCCCGCTCGACCACGACAATGACGCCGACCACGACGCGCGGTGCGCAAACCTGGACAACTGCCCTTCGGTGACGAACCCCGGGCAGGAAGACGGCGACCACGACAACGTCGGCAACGTCTGCGACAACTGTCCGTCGGCGGCCAACAGTGATCAGAGCGATCGAGATCTCGATCGGCTCGGTGACGCCTGCGATCCCTGCGCGCTGGATTCACAGAACGATGCCGATCACGACGGTGCGTGCGGTGAGGTCGACAACTGCGCGGGCCTCGCCAACCAAGACCAGTCCGACGAAGACGGAGACGGCCGCGGGGACGCTTGCGACAACTGCAGAAACGCCCCGAATCCGGGCCAGGAAGATGCCAATGGAGACGGCTCGGGCGATGCCTGTCAGCCCGCCCTGATACTGCACGAAGTCCGGCAGGAGGGCACGGCGGACCTTGTGGTCGTGGTCGACGCAAGCGATCCGCAGGGAGAAGTGCTCTCCGGAGAAGTCGAGCTGAGCGGGCGGGGGGTCGGGACGCTCGTCCTTCGCGACCCGGGCTTTCAATTCCTCAACTGCGCGATGGGCGACTCGTTCGGTGGTCCTGACGGCGAAGGGATCGGCTACGTCAATCAGTCCTTCGATGGGCCGTACCTCTTCGATCTCGACACGGTTCTCCACTGCGATGACGGGGTTCCGGACTTCGAACTGGCTCTGGGCCCGTGCGACGCGCCGATCACACGGTTCGACGTGGTGCTGCCGCTGGAGGGCGTTGCGCTGCCGGCCGAAGTCTGCCTCGTCGACCTCCTTCCGGTGCGTTCGGCGACGCAGATGACTATTGTCGGTCTCGATGCCTCATCGCTGACCGCGATCACGCTGTTCGATGACGTGGTGTTGAGGCGCACGGAATTCGCCGGGTGGCCGCCGCCTCGATTCGATCTTTCAGGTCTCTATCCGGGGCACTCGTATCGTCTCGGCATCAGGGTCACGGATGGCAACACGGCGCCAGTCTCCGTGTCAGCCGGGTTTCAGTACGGGGGAGAGGCGGGTGCGGTGTTTGTCGGGAGCAATCGGCCGCCGCGGGCTGCCATCACGACGCAGCCGCCCGTGGAATGCGCGGGGCCGACGGGCGCCTCGGTGCTCCTGGATGGATCGGATTCGAGCGACCCCGATTCGACGCCGGGGAGCAACGATGACATCGTCGCATTCGAGTGGTTCGAGGACTACGGTGGGGCCACGGAGCGGGCGCTCGGCACGGGCCGTGTCCTCACGACGGAGTTGGCGCTCGGGTCGCACCTCGTCACCCTCCGCGTGACCGACAGCGCTGGTGAGAGCGACACCGACGCAGCCGTGAAGCACGTCGTCGACACCACGCCGCCGAGTCTCGTCGTCCACTCCAACCCGGCCACGCTCTGGCCTCCGAATCACGAGATGGCCCCGGTGGGGCTGTCGTGGGAGGTGAGCGATCGTTGCAGCCCTCTGGTCACGGTGACGCTCCTCTCCGCGGGAAGTAGCGAGCCCGACGACGCGCCGGGCCCAACCGACGGATCCACGGAAGGCGACATCTCCAACGCCGATCTCGCGACCCCCGATCCCCTGGTCCTCCTGCGCGCCGAACGCGCGGGGCCGGGCTCCGGTCGGAGCTACACATTGACCTATCGAGCGGCGGACTCCGATGGAAACGCGACCACTGCCCTGGCCCTTGTGACCGTCCCGCACGACCTGGGGCATGGTCCGGAGCCGCTCATTCTCCGCGCCGAACCGTCGTCCGAGGCGGGTCGCCTGCGTCTCTACTGGTCCGCGGTTCCCGGAGCGCAGTCATATGACGTCGTGAGAGGAGATCTTTCACGGGTCGGCGTGACGGGCGATGTGCTCCACCTCGGAACGGTGGAGGTCCTGGCGCGCGGCTTCGTCGAGACATCACTCGTGGAGCCTTCCCTGGACTCGATCCCCCCGGTGGGAGCGGCCTGGTTTTATCTCATTCAGCAGCGGATGCCGGCCGGCCCCGCGGGCTACGGAACGGAGTCGGCCCCATGGCCACGAATCCCCACGGCGTGCGGCTCGGGCTGTCCCTGAGAATCGGAGGAGCCGGTCAGGGACAGGGCAGCGGGTTGCTCCGCTCCGCGCCATAGGAGGTGTACCCCTTCGTCCCCTCCTCCCGCAGCCGGTTCACGCCGGTGATCAGGTAGAACAGTCCGGTCCCGGCCGAGGGTGTCGTGACGTCGCTGGCCGTCGTGCCCGGCACGCGCGCGACGCCACAGGCGCCGAACCCTCCCGGGAGCGACGACAGGAGGCCGGTGTAGACGTTGTAGGCGGTCGACGCCGGCTCGGACGACCAGACCAGGGTCTGCTGATCGGCGAGCATCTGCAGCCCGGCCACTTCGCCGGGAGGCACATACGCCATCGCCAGGCCTCCGCCCAGCCGGAACGACGCGCCGGAGAGCGTCCGGCTGGCGATCGACTCGCCGATCGAATCGAGACTGAGCCGGAACGACGTCGAGGCCGAGGTCACCGCCTGCGCCGGACGGCCGCCGGCGTTGAAGACGTGCTCGCTCAGCGTGTGGCTCGGACCCGACTGGGCGAACAGGGAAGCCGGGATCGCGGTCAGCATCACGGCCACTCCGATCGCCTGGAACGCCCGCGTCGTCATCGGAGCATCACGAGGACGCGGATCGTCCCGAGACCGGACTCGAGAGGTTCGAGCGCCTTGCCGAGGATCGTTCCCGGCTGCGGAGCGTCCGCGCGCATCGCCGCGCCGACCGCGGGCGAGCTCACCAGGAGATCGCCGGCTCGGATCGCGCCGTAGGAAGCGTCCACCCGCACCTCGGCCACCGATCCCACCGCGACCTCGACCCAGCCGCCGATCGCCGGGGTGAGAGCGATCCCGACGACGGCGCGGTCGGTCTCGCGATCGGAGCGCCGGACGGCGCCGCGCGTCGCCGCGTCGATGACCACGACGTCACCGGCCTCGATCGACGCGCCGGCCGGGAAGCGCTCGCTCATCGGATGGTGCGCGTCGGGAGAAAGATCGCCCGACTCCATCGGCCTCCCCGCGGGCGCCGGCGGGCCGCCCGGGAGGGCTCGATCCGGCCGGGGCTGCATGGCGCCCGGCCCGTCCGCCGCACCGACGGACTCCTGTCCGTCGAGGGCCTGGCCCGGGGCGTCCATCCCGTCGGGTCGCATGATCCGACGGCCGAAACCGATGTGGTTGCGGAGTGCTGTGGTCGCCTTCATCTCGGGGTCGACGCCGCGGCCGACGTCGCGGGCCATCGTCCGATGCCGCTCGAGCGCGTTGAAGGCACGCAGTTCCGGATCCGCCGCGTAGACTGCCGCTCCCGAAGCCTTGGTGGGAATCGCCGAGTCGATCTCCTTGTGCTTGACCGGCGGCATCTCCTCGAACCCGATGCGCAGCCCCGTGACCCAGTAGTCGAACGCCACGTCCGATCCGTCCGGGCCGCGCACCACGATCTCGTTCGTGCTGACCGACTCGACGGCGAGGGCGACCGGCTTGTCGCGCGGCGTGAGGTGCGCGGTCAGCCCGAGATCGGGGTTCGCGACCCAGGCGAAGGTCGGGTCGAGAGCGACGCGCGCGACGCCCTTCGACAGCTTCGCGCTGCCGCGCGTGTAGACGTTGACCTCCGACGACTCCGGCGCGTGGTAGACGACGACCTTGTCGGGGTCGGTGGGGTGGTTCTGCACGAACGAGACGGAGCCGGTGCCGTAGACCTTGTAGGGGCTCGAGCCGATCCGGGTGTAACCGCCGTCGTTGTAGTCGATCGAGTGGATGCCGTTGTAGGACTGCGACATGACCCCGTAACCGGAATAGGCCAGCTTGGTGTAGGGGCCGGGGAGATTGCTCTGGACGAAGTGAGCGCCGGTGACTCCGGAGGCGTAGAGCCCGATGCCGGAGGCGCCGCTGGCCGAGGTGTAGATGCCGTACTGCGGCGCCGAGGCGAAGAGCCCGGTGCCGCTCGATCCCGTCGCCGTGCTGTAGGTGCCGTAGGTCGTCCCCCCCGCGTAGAGGCCGTAGACGTTGTAGCCGGCATACGCATACGAGGAGTCGTTCGCGTCGTAGAAGTAGCCGCCGTAGCCGTTGCCGCCGCACTGCACGCCGTTCTGCGCCGTCGCCATGACGCATCCGGCGTTGGTGCCCTGCGCCCAGATCGCCCCCGGCGATCCGGGCTGGGTGATCGCCTCGAGGACGTAGTTGCTCGGGTCGGAGGCCGTGAACCGGGTCGAGCCGTTCTTCACCTGGCGGGTCGCCGAAGTGTCGAGGTAGAAGGTCGCCGGCTGGCCGTTCAGCTGCGTGGCGTTCGTGGCGCTCGCCGCCGTGGTGGCGGAGGCGGCGGTGGTCGCGTTCGCTGCGTTCGCGGCGTTCAGCGCATACCCGGTCGCCAGCACCTGGGTGCGCGGGGTGAGCGTCTCGGCGCCGATCTGCACCTCGAGCCAGACCGCGGCGTTGTCGCGGAACAGGTCGGTGAGCGACAGGAAGACCCCCGGCCCCGATCCGTCCAGGACCTGCCCGGCGCCCAGTGCGACCGAGAAGAGTCCGCCGTCGACGGTCACCGCCTGGGTGGCCGCCGCGAGATGCCGGTCGATCAGGAGCTCGTTCCCGCCCGACGCGGCATCGAAGAACCGGAACGTCATGTCGAAGTCGCCGGTCAACGGCTCATCGGTCGAACCGCGCAGCACCCCCTGGTAGTTGGTCAGGGCCGGCGGGTTGGCGGCGTGGAGCACCCCCGGGACCGCCAGCGACAGGACACTGCACAGAATCGATGCGACCCATGAGCCACGGCTGGGCATGTT
>DATKFL010000163.1:0-2497 GCA_035511355.1 Dongiaceae bacterium | reverse complement strand
GGCGGCCGGGTCAAGATCAGCGGCCTCGACGGTTAGCGCGAATCACCAGGAGTAGTTCACCCGGTAGGTGATCACCTTCTCGCCGTCCGGCGGGATGCTCACCACGAATTCGATCGTCCGCGCATCCTTCTTGGTATAGGTGTCGGACGACGCGGCGACCTTCCATTCGGCCCAGCGGTACAGGTGCTCGACCACGCGCACCTCGACCGCGGTCTTCTTGTGGTTGCGCACCTTGATCTCGAACCCCTCGCTCGCCGAGCGGTGCTGGTTGTCCACCTTGAAGTCGGTCTGGCGGCGCTCCCCCTTGAGATCGAAGGCGTTGCCGAGGGCGAGACGCACGGTCTCGTCGGTCGGGGTGTGATCGATGCTGTTCTCGCCGATGAACTCGCGCCCGCCGTCGGTGTCGGCGCGGTAGACCTTCATCGTCCCCTTCGGGAGCGGGATGCCGAGGCCCGCCGCCTTGCTGTTCTTGAACTCGATCATGGTGGCGACCTTGGTGTTCGCCTGCGCGCCGTAGTTCGGGTCGCCCGCCACCGACTCGTTGCCGTAGCCGCCGTACGGCGACACGTCGGCGCCGTCGTAGACGTAGAGACGCTTCCCCGGCAACCCGTCGGCGCGGCAGAACTCCACTTGCTTCAGTTCGCGCTCCCGGAGCGTGGTGCGCTCCTTGAGGGTGTAGAGGTGGTACTCGTCGAAGGCGCGCTCGGTCACCCCGGGCTCCGCCATCCCCTCGGACGCCATCGCGTAGACCTTCATGTCGCGGCGCATCATCGGCGGCTGCACCTTGCTCACGTCCCCGGCCATCAGTTTCACCCGGGCGTTCTCGAAGGCGGCGCCGCTCTCGTTCTCGATCGTGACCCAACCGACGAGATCGAAGTTGTCGCCGGTCTCCGGCGCGATCAGGTTGTAGGTCGCCTCCCAGCGGAGGCCGCCGGAGAGGTACGCGACCTCGATGTCGCGCTTGCCGGCCTTCTCGGCCCACAGCCGCCAGAGGAGCGTCGGCCGGAGGATGGCGTCGGCGCCGATCAGGTCGAACAGCGGCTGACCGGGGAGAGCGAACAGCGTCTTGCCGTCCAGCTCGACGATCGGCGCGAGCGGCTGCGAGTCGACCCCGAAGTTGCCGCGCCCCGCCGGCGACCAGCCGCCCGGCCCGTGCCCGGCGCGGATCACCTTGGCGTTGACGTACTCGATCGCCCCGGTCGCCGGGTTCTGCACCCGGAACTTCACCACCTTCCCTTCGGAGCGTCGGAGGAGAGCCTCTTCGCTCAGCGGATCGGCCTCGTAGTTCTGCTCGACGATCCGGAGCCCCCCCGCATCCTTCGGGTCGCGCAGCACCACGGAGTCCGGTTCGAGGAGCGAGGTGACGTCGCCGAAGCGGGTCTCGTTGATCCCCGCCTTCAGATCGAACGAGCGGGTCTCCTTGATGAGCGCGAAGTCACGGTTGTAGACGGTGATCTGGACGTCGTCGGCGCCGGCCGCCGGCCCCGCGGCGGCGAAGAAACCCACGGCGGCGACGCCGATCGAAAGGAGCGAAAGGACGCGTGGCCTCTTAGACATGCTCGGACCTCCCCGGCGCCCGGGCTTGAAGGCGCGCCGTCGTGCGGGGAGGATAGCAGACGCCGGTCGCGTCGATCAGGAAAGCAGGCGCTCGAACGCTTCCTCGTCGAACCCCGCCACCATCGTCCGGCCGCGCACGACCAGGGGCCTCCGGATCAGGTTCGGCTCCCGGGCCATCATCTTGATCGTGGTGTCAGGGTCGGGCGGGTGATGCTTCATGTCGAGCCGGCGGTAGGTCTCGTTCCGCGGATTCAGGAAGGTGCGCGGGTCGCGCGCGCCGAACAGCTCCCGGAGCTCGGCCTCCGAAAGCGGTTGCTTCCCGAGATCACGCTCCTCGAGCAGGGCGCCGGCCTTGAGCAAGAGACCTCTTGCTTTGCGGCAGGTGGTTCAGGTCGCTTTGTGGAAGTAGCGCAGGCGAATCGGCATCGCGCCTCCCTCGTGACGAGGGAGTCTAGCAAACGGCCGGCTCAGGCCGCGAGGCCCTTCTCGACCCAGCCGGCCAGCTCGCTCATCCCGAACGGCTTCGGCAGGACGCCGACCGCCCCCTCCTGCAACGCCTGCTGCGCGAGGGCGTGCTGCGCGTTGCCGGAGCAGAGGAGCACGCGCGCATTGCGGTTCATCCCGACGACCCGACGGAAGGTCTCGAGCCCGCCGAGCCGCGGCATGATGAGGTCGACGATGACGAGGTCGATCTTCCCCCACTCCTTGCGGTAGATCTCGAGCGCGTCGACGCCGTCGCGCGCCGTCGTCACCTCGTACCCGCGGCTCCGGAGCATCTCCGCCATCATGTCGCGCAGCACCGGCTCGTCGTCGACGACCATGATCCGCCCCTTGGCCTTCTCGGTCAGGGGACAGGTGCGCAGCCACGGCAGCACTTCGGGGACCGAGCCGGTCTTCGCGCCGTCGGCGGCGCTCCCGCCGGGAGCGGTCGTCGCCCCGG
>DATKFL010000162.1:0-5479 GCA_035511355.1 Dongiaceae bacterium | reverse complement strand
AGGTGTGCACCTCCTCGGCGCCGGCTTCCTTGAAGAGCGCCGCCAGGTCGGTCATCGGCAGGCGGTTCTTGCCGGCGACGTTGATGCCGCGCAGGAGCGCGACATGGGCGCCGTGCGCGCTGCCGCGCGCCCCGTCGGCTCCGCGCGGCGCCGCCGTCCGGCGCGCGCTCAGGCGCTCCTCCGCGTCGCGGTCGCGTCGATGACGTTCGCCGCGATCGCTCGCGCCCCGGTCCGATCCCGGAGGGACAGTGCCGGGTCGCAGGTCTCGCCGGGGTGCACGTCAGGTGCGCAGCGCGTCGACCGCCGCGAGGGCGCGATCGACCTCCGCCTCGGTGTTCATGATGCCGGCGGAGAGGCGCGGGTAGGTCGTCTTGTAGGGCGAAGCGCTGGCGATGACGCGCCGGTCGAGGAGCCGCTTCACGACCTCCTCGGCCGCGACCCCGCGCACCTCGAAGCAGTTCACCCCGGCCGACAGCGCCGGATCGATCGGCGTGTGCAGCGTGACGTGCTTCATCGCCGCAAGCCCCGCCTTGATCCGGGTGTTCAATGCGGCGATCCGCCCCGCGACCCGCGCCCGGCCGATCGCCTTGTGGAACTGGAACGCCTCGACCGCCGCCCACTGGTGCTCGTAGGCCAGGAAGCCGCCGGGGCTGACGTCGGCGGCCGCGATCGGCGTTGTGCGCGGCGTGCCGTTCATCCAGGCGTTGTAGCCGTCGTCGCTCATGAACGACGGGATGGTCGGAATGACCTGCGCCCAGATCTCCGCCCTGCCCCAGACCAGGCCGGTGCCGCGCGGCGCCAGGATCCACTTGTGCGTGCCGCTCGCGAAGAAATCGCACCCGAGGTCGGCGACGTTCTCGTCCACCGCCCCGAAGCCGTGCGCCCCGTCGACGATCAGGATCACCTGCTCGTCCTTGCCGCGCGTGCGGTTGACCTCGCGCACCGCGTCGGCGAAGCGCCGGATCGGCGTGCGCACCCCCGTCGACGAATGCGCCCAGGTCACGCCGACGAGGCGCGTCCGCGGGCCGATGGCCGCCTTGAGACGCGCCGCCATCTCGTCGGCCGACGCCTTGCCCGGTGCGTCGTACAGCGCCACCTTGCGCACCGTGGCGCCGGAGCGTCCCGCGGCCACCCGGATCGCCTCGTGGTGCACGAAGTGATCGTGCGTCGTGGTGACGATCTCCTGCTGCGGCCGGACCCGGAGGCCGTTGTAGAGGAGCGCCAGGCCCATCGTGGTCGACGCGGTGAGGGCGATCTCCTCCGGCCTGCCGCCGGTGTACTCCGCCGCCGCCTCACAGACCCGCATCCAGAGCCGGTCCTCCGGCTTCATGAACATGTGGTCGTCGAGGTAGTTGTACGGGTTCGCGTCGAGCGCCGTCCGGTAGCGCTCGATCGCCTCGCGCACCGGCGCCGGGTGCGACACGATGAAGAACGGCGACAGGTGCGCGTAGTCCGGGTCGAGCCGGAACTGCGCCCGCACCGAGGCCCAGTCGTCGGGCCGGAAGGCGGGGACGGCGGCCGGGCCGGGAGCCTGACCGGCGGCCGCTGGCGCCGGATTCGCCGCGGCTGCGGCCGGGCGCGCGCCGGCCAATCCCAGCGCCGTGGCGGTGATTCCCGTGCGGACGACGAACTCCCGGCGGCTGACGGTCATGACGGTCCCCCCCATGGGTTGCAGCGACTACGGTACACCACCTGCCGCCCCGGGCTCCGCCCGCGCCCCGCGCCGCGCCCGGCGGTTATTGGGTCCAGTGGAACCGGTGCATCAGGCGGTGCAGCACCGGGGTGAACAGGAGCCCCGCGGTGACGATGAACAGCAGGCCGGCGTAGAGCGCGTAGCAGCCGGCGAACAGTTTTCCGGCGAGGGTCACGGGGGGGTTCACCGGTCCCATCCCGCCGAGCAGCATCGCCGCGTTCAGGAAGGCGTCGCTCCACGACAATCCTTCGAAGCCCGCGTAGCCGGCCATGCCGATGCCGAGCGACACGAGGAGGATCGCCGCGACCAGCATGGCGTGGGTGGCGAGACGCTGGAGAAAGCGGCGGCGGGTGAGGACCGGCTGATGCTTCGATTCGTAGAGCAGGGAGCCTCTCATTCGGCGCCCCGGCGGGAGGTCGGCCGGCGCCGGGCGCTCGGCCGGCGCGCGGCGGTCTCCGGGGGGGCGATCGCCGGGCCGTGGGCGGCGCGCGCCGCCTCGAGGGTCAGCGCCTTCCCCCGCGCCAGGGTCGGCTTCGGCGCCCAGCGCGGATACGGCACCACCACCAGCCGATGCTTGCCGCTGGCGGTGTGCTCCTCGTGGATCGCCGCGAGAGCGCGGCGCGGCAGGCTCCCCGACAACCGCGCCAGCGCCGGCCAGAGGCGGCGATGCACGTAGGTCACTTTCCCTTCGACCAGGCGGCAGACGAGGATGTCGCGCGAGTCGCCGATCTCGCCGAAGATCCGGAACATCTCCTGCGCGCGCGGGTGGCCCCACCACGATCCGCGGAACGGCCCGCCGGCAATCCTGTCGGCGAGGCTCGGCACGGGGCCGCGCGCCGCCATCAGCACGACGCCGTGCCGCTTCACGAAAGCGAGGGCGGCGCGCGGGGTCATCGCCGCTTCCGCCCGGCCGGCGCGCCGGGGCGCGTCTTCGGCCCGCCTGCCGTGTTCTCCCACGCCGCGCCGAGGGCATCGCGGACGAGACCGGCCGGCGCCGCCTCGAGCCGCACGCAGGTGGCGCCGCGCAACCCCCAGGTCCCCGCCGCCGGCACGAACACCTCCGGCTCCATGCTCATGTACATCTCCTGCTGGTCGGGGGTGAGCCGCACCATCCCCCACTTCTTGTCGGGGTAGCCGAGGCTGGCGAAGACCTTGCCGCCGACGCGGAAGTCGGGATGCCCCATGTGCGCCGACGGCTCCGCCCCGGGAAAGGCGAGCGCCAGCTTCCGGAACCCGGCGGCGGTCACAGCCAGCGCGGCACGCGGGCCACAAGCGCCCGGTAGGCATCGCCGAACTTCGCCGTCAGGTAGCGCTCCTCGCGGAGCACGACGCCGAAGTGGATGAGCAGCGCCAGCGGGATCATCAGAACGAACGACCAGAGACTGTTCACCAGGCACGCGACCCCGAGGCAGACGGTCATGCCGGCGATGTAGAGCGGATTGCGTGTCCGGGTGTACGGTCCGTCGAGCGCCAGCGCCGTCGTCGGCAGGTCCGGGCGGACGTTCGTGCCGACCCGATGCATCGCCGCCTTCGCCGAACGCGCCAGCCAGGCGCCGACGGCGATGATCACCACCCCGGCGATGCGCGCCGCCAGGCGCGGCAGGAGCGGCAAGGGCCGCACCCACTCCAGGAGCAACCCGAGCACCATCTGCCCGCCCATCAGAAGGGGCGGGAAGACGATGACGCCTGGATGATCCTGCGCTGCGTCCATCGGCCGGCCGGCTTCACTCATCGCCCGCTCCTCCCGTCCGCTCCGACTTGCGGATGACCAGTTTCAAACCCGACCAGACCTCGCTCACGGCGCAGACCTTCACGTCCACGAATCCGAGCGGCAGCGCCAGGTCTCGGATGACGTCCTCGGTGATGTCGGTCGGCACCTTCGACGCCTTCTTGGGCCACGACACCCAGACCATGGCGTCCTCGCGGATCGCCCGGCGCAGCCCGGCGAGCCCCGCCGCCAGCGCCGAGCGCCTCAGGCAGAAGAGGTGCACGAGGTCGGTCGCCTTGCTCAACCGGGCATCGAAGCGCACCCCCTCCGGAAGCGGCGCGAGGAGGGCGGCGTAGTCCTCCGGCGCGTCGCGCAGGAGGGCGCGGGTCGCCTCCTTGTATCCGAGCTTCTTCGCCAGCGGGGTGCCGGAGTATCCGGCCGGTTGCGGGCTCATGGCGCCGGCCGGCATCTTAGGCGCCGCCACGAAAGAGCGTCAACCCTCGGCCGGCAACGACGTTGTAACATCTGCGCTTCCGCATCGTCGCCGCCATCCCCGGGGCCGTGATCCTGCAATGAACTATTTCGAACCGACCGCCACCGCTGCGGCCGCCCCCGGGCGCGGCGCCGCCGGGCTCTGGCGCGACCTGCGCGACGCCATCCGCGGCACCAGCCAGGACTACACCCAGGGGAGCATCTCCCGGGCGATGCTCCTGCTCGCCGTGCCGATGATGCTCGAGCTGACCCTCGAATCGGTTTTCGCGGTGGTCGACGTCTTCTGGGTCTCGGGGCTCGGCGCCTCGGCGACTGCGACGGTGGGATTGACCGAGTCGGTGCTGACGCTGGTGTACGCCGTCGCCATCGGCCTGTCGATGGGGACCACGGCTCTCGTGGCGCGGCGCATCGGCGAGAAGGACATGACCGCGGCGGCCGACACCGCGGTGCAGTCGATTCTGGTCGGGCTGGTCGCGGCGATCCCGTTCTCGATCGCCGGCCTCTTCTTCGCGAAGGAGATCCTGGGCCTGATGGGGGCCGACGCCTGGAGCCTCGAGCACGGCTACCGCTACACCATGGTGACCCTGGGCGGGAACTTCGCGGTGATGCTGATCTTCATCATCAACGCCATCTTCCGCGGCGCCGGCGACGCCGCCATCGCGATGCGCGTCCTCTGGATCGCGAACGCGATCAACCTGGTGCTCGATCCCTGTCTCATCTTCGGGTGGGGGCCGTTCCCGGAGATGGGCGTGGCGGGGGCGGCGGTGGCGACCACGACCGGCCGCAGTGTCGGCGTGCTGATCCAGCTCTGGGTCCTGTTCCACGGCGCCCGGCACATCCGGGTGCTGCGCTCGCAGGTGCGGCTGCATGCCGAGGTGATGGGCCGCCTGGTGCGCACTTCGCTCGGCGGCATCGGCCAGTTCGTCATCGCGACCTCGTCCTGGATCGGGCTCGTGCGGATCGTGTCGCTGTTCGGGAGCGACGGCGTCGCCGGCTACACCATCGCCGTCCGGGTCATCACCTTCACCATCATGCCGGCGTGGGGCCTGTCGAACGCGGCGGCGACGCTGGTCGGGCAGAACCTCGGCGCCGGCAAGCCCGAGCGCGCCGAACGATCCGTCTGGCTCACCGGCTTCGCGACCATGGGGTTCATGCTGGCGGTGTCGGCGGTCTACATCCTGTTCGCGGAGAGCATCGTGCGGATCTTCACCCACGACCCGGCGGTCGTCGCCCCCGGAGCCGATTGCCTGCGGGTGGTCTCGTACGGCTACATCGCCTACGCCTGGGGGATGGTGATGCCGCAGGCGTTCAACGGCGCCGGCGACACGATGACCCCGACGAAGATCAACTTCTTCTGCTTCTGGCTGCTCGAGATCCCGCTGGCGTGGACCCTGGCGCTCCGGCTCGGCTACCGCGAGGACGGCGTCTGGTCGGCGATCGTCATCGCGGAAACCGTCGCCGGCATCGTCGGCATCGTCCTGTTCCGCCGCGGACGCTGGAAGACGATCAAGGTCTAGGGGGCATCACCCTGCGCAAGGCTCTCGTCGCACTCGGCATCCTTGCGGCGCTGCTCCTGGCGGCGCTGT
>DATKFL010000161.1:0-9728 GCA_035511355.1 Dongiaceae bacterium | reverse complement strand
AGCGGCCGGGTTTCCTGGAACCCGGCGCGCTCGAGCAGGGGGCGGCAGCGGCCGTTGCCGACGAGGCGCAGGTGCTTCAGGTGCCGGCGCCGCCCGACCGAGGCGATCTCCTGCAGGATGCGCAGCGCGATGCCGCGGCCGCGCCAGTTCGGGTCGACCCCGAGCGAGGCGATGTACAGCACGTCGCCGCGCGGGTTGTGCGACGACGACGGGAGGATCTTCTCGTAGTCGACCGGCGCGCGCGGGAAATCGCGCGTCCAGATCACCCCGTTCACCATCCCGACGATCGCCGGCGGCAGGCCGTTGCGCTGCAACTCGGCCAGGAGGAACGCCTCCGGCAGCGCGAACAGGCGCCGCTGCAGCTCGTTCAGCGGCGCCGCCAGGCCGACGCCGCGCACCCGGCGTTCGAGAATCGTCGCGTCTTCGAGATCGTCCGGCCGGGCCGGGCGGATGACGACGCGCGCCGCGATCACGCGCGGCACCGGGGTCCAGACCGCCGGCGCCGGGGTGCGGCCGAGCGGCACCCGCTCGGGAGCCAGGAGCGGGCGGCGCGCCGGCTGCGGAGTCGGCTTCACAGGGTCACCCAGGGGGAGGCCGGCGGCGGGACGGCCGCCTTGAGGCAGCGCAGGGCCCGGGGGTATTGGTCGAGGAGGTCGCGCGCCAGGAGCGGCTCCTCGCCGAGACGTCCGGCGGCGAGGTCGCCCGCGAGACCGTGGAGGTAGACGCCGGCGCGCGCGGCGTCCCCGGCCTCCATCCCCTGCGCGAGAAGCCCGGCGAGCAGGCCGGTCAGAACATCGCCCGAGCCGCCCGTTCCCATCCCGGGATTGCCGGTCGGATTGATGCTCGCGCTCCCGTCGGGAGAAGCGACGATGGTCCGGTACCCCTTGAGGATGACCTGTGCCTTAAGCCGCCGCGCCATCCGCTCCGCCATCCCGAGTCGATCCGCGAGGACCTTTGCTCCGGTGGTTCCCGACAGCCTGGCCATCTCTCCCGGATGCGGCGTCATCAGGAGAGCCCGCCGCGACCGTCGGAGGCCGCGCGGGTGGCCCGCGAATGCATTCAACCCGTCGGCGTCGAGCACCAGAGGGACCCGGATCCGGGGTACCAGGGCCCGCACAAGTTTCAACACCTCGGGGTGCGTCGTCAACCCCGGACCGAGGGCGACCGCGTCTTTCCCCGCGAGCGCCTGCCGGAGGGCGGGGAGGGCGCTCGCCGCGAGGGTGCCTTCGGGGGTTTCGTCACAGCCGAGGGTCATGACTTCCATCGCGCCCGGCGCCAGGCGATCTTCGAGGCAGCGTGGCAGCGCCACGGTGACCAGCCCCGCCCCGGACCGGAGCGCCGCGAGCGCCGTCATGCGCGCCGCCCCCGCCTTGCCGCGCGCGCCGGCGATGACCAGCACATGGCCGAAGGTCCCCTTGTGCCCGGCGCGCGGTCGCCGCGGCAGGCTTGCCGCAAGCGCCGGCGGTTCGGGCCACGTGAGACGCGCTCGCACCGACGCGACCGCGGCCGCCGGAATCGAGATGTCGGCCACGTGCACCCGGCCGCAGAACTCGCTCGCCGGCGGCAGCAGATGCGGCGGTTTCGGCCGGCAGAAGGCCACCGTGTGCGCGGCACGCACCACCGGCCCCGGGATGCCGCCGGCGTCCCCCGAGAGACCCGACGGGATGTCGACCGCAGCCACCTCGACGAGGGCGCGGGTCAGGTCGTCGATGACCATGGCGAGCAGCCCGGAGACCGGGCGGGTCAGGCCGGTGCCGAGGAGCGCGTCGATCACGAGGTCGGAGGTGCCGAGGGCGCGGCGCGCGCGGCGCCAGCCGGCGGAGGAGAGAACCGGCTCGATCGGCACCCCCAGGCGCCGCGTCGCGCGCTCGTTGATGGCGGCCGCGCCCCGCAAGGCCGCCGGCCGGGCGAAGAGAAGGGCGCGCACCGCGACGCCGCGCTGCGCGAGATGCCGCGCCACGACGAAGCCGTCGCCGCCGTTGTTCCCCGGGCCGCACAGGACGAGCACCCGGCGGCGCGCGAGATCGGGGTAGACGGCGGCGAGGACGTCGGTCATCCGCAGCCCGGCGTTCTCCATCAGCACGATTTCGGGAATGCCGTACCGGGCGACCGCGTGGCGGTCGACCTGACGCATCTGGGTTCCCGTGAGAATCTCCACGCGCTGCCGGCCCCCGAAGGCGGGCCACTCTACTAAGACGCGGCGCTCCGAATCAAGCGAGCGAACGGCGCGCGCGCGCGGCGCCGAGCACGCCGAACCAGGTGCGGACGCAGTTGGCGATGGTGGCGAGGATGAGCGCCATCATGAGCGCCGTCAGGGAGGCGTTCAGGAGCCCCTGGAAACGGGTCGCCCCGCCGGCCCGCGCCAACGGCAGGAAGTTGTCGGTGATCGAGAGCCAGCCGGCGGTCAGGGTGGTCGCGGTCACGAACCCGAGGGGCAGGAGGGTCACCCACGCGTAGCGCGCCCGTCCCGACTTGATGATCACCGTCGTGCCGATCGACAGCGCCATCGCCGCCAGGAGCTGGTTGGCGATGCCGAACATCGGCCAGAGGGTGGAGACCGTCCCGGTCTGGATGAAATAGGCCCAGGCCCCGACCACCAGGGCCGAGGCCAGGGCCGAGCCGGGGAGCCACTCCGGCCGCCCGAGCGCCGGATGGAAGCGCCCGAGGAACTCCTGCAGGAGAAAGCGCGCGATCCGGGTGCCGGCGTCGATGGTGGTCAGGATGAAGAGCGCCTCGAACATGATGGCGAAGTGGTACCAGTAGTCCATCAGGCCGCGGATTCCGGGGACGCCGGAGAAGACGTGCGCCATCCCGACCGCGAGCGACACCGCGCCGCCGGGTCGCCCCGCCACGTCCTCGCCGACCGCCGCCGACAGCGCCGGCAGGTCGACCACCTCCATCCCGAGCGCGGCGTAGCGATCCTTCGGCACGTTGATCGCGAAGTAGTCGGCCGGCTCGAGCGACAGCACCGCCAGGAAGGCCATCACCCCGACGAACCCCTCGCAGAGCATGGCGCCGTAGCCGATCGGCCGCGCGTCCGACTCGCGCATCAGCATCTTGGGCGTGGTGCCCGACCCGACCAGGGCGTGGAACCCGGAAATGGCGCCGCAGGCGATGGTGATGAAGCAGAAGGGGAAGATCTTTCCCGGGATGATCGGCCCGCCTCCGGAGGCGTACTGGGTCAGGGCCGGCATCCGGATGGTCGGCGCGACGAGAAAGATGCCGACCGCCAGCGCGGCGATCACGCCGATCTTCATGAAGGTGGACAGGTAGTCGCGCGGACAGAGGAGCATCCAGACCGGCAGGACCGAGGCCGCGAAGCCGTAGATCGCCAGGAGCAGCACGAGGGTTCCCTTGCCGAAGGTGAAGTAGGGCGCGAGCGCGCTCCCCGGAACGAAGCGGCCGAGGATGACCGCGAGGAGGAGCCCGGCGACGCCGAGGATCGTGCCGCTGCGGATCGCGCCCGGCCGCCACCGGAACATGTAGAAACCCATGAACAGGCCGATCGGGATGGTGACCGCGATGGTGAAGGTGCCCCACGCCGAATGCTGCAGGGCGTTCACGACCGCGAGCCCCAGCCCCGCGAGGGCGATCACCACGATGAACAGGATGGCGATCATCGCGGTCATCCCGGCGAACGGGTTGATCTCGCGCCGGGCGATCTCGGCGAGCGAGGCGCCGTCGCGGCGCACGGAGGCCGCGAGGATGACGAAGTCGTGCACCGCGCCTCCCAGGACGACGCCGAGGAGGAGCCACAGGAAGCCCGGCGCCCAGCCGAACTGGGCGGCCAGGACCGGCCCGATGAGCGGCCCGGCGCCGGCGATCGCCGCGAAGTGGTGCCCGAACAGCACCCAGCGCGAGGTCGGCACGAAGTTGTGCCCGTCGGCGAGACGGTGCGCCGGCGTGACCCGCGTGTCGTCGAGCACCATGACCCGTGCCGCGAGGAAGGCGGAGTAGTAGCGGTAACCGATGGTCAGGACGAGGAGCGCCGCGACCAGCAGCGGCAGGGCGCTCATCGGGGCGTCGTCCTCACGCGCGCGGGGCGCCGGGCCGGGCCGGCCGCGCCCCTGGGCGCGTCACGCCATCTCGCCGACGCGCCGGAAGTAGTCCGCGAAGGCCGCCATCCCACCGCGTGCCTGACCCCAGTCGTAGTTCTCGTTCGGGGCGTGGTAGCCGTGGTCCGGGAGCGACAGCCCGAGGAAATGGACCGGCACCTTGAGCACCCGCTCCATCGACAGCACCGCGCCGATCGAGCCCCCCTCGCGCACGAACACCGGCTCGCGCCCGAAGGCGAATTTCATGGCGGCGCGGATGGCGTCGGGGTGCACCCCCTCGGTGCGCCCCCGGAAGGCCGGCAGTCCGTGCTCCGGCTCGACCTTCACGTCGGGGTGGCGCTTCTTCACGAAGGCGCGCACGAGGCTGATGATCTTCGCCGTCTTCATGTCGGGCACCAGGCGGCACGAGACGATGGCGGTGGCGCGCGGCGGGATGACGGTCTTGACCCCCGGCCCCTGGTAACCGCCCGCGATGCCGTGCACCTCGAACGTCGGCAGGCACCAGATCCGCTTCATGACCTCGAGGGCGTCGTTGGTGCGGATCGATCGGAACAGGTGGTCCTTCTTGAACCCGGCGACCGTGAAGCCGGAGCGCCGCAGGTCCTCGAGCTCTCGCCGGGTCGGCGGGATCACGTCACGGTAGAAGCCGGGGATCCGCACCTTGCCGGTCTTTCCGTCGACGCACTCGGCGATCAGCTGGCAGAGCTCGGTCACCGGATTGCGCGCCGCGCCGCCGGTCACGCCGCTGTGCTGGTCGGTCTGCCCGGTCTCGATGGTGAATCGGAAGCCCTGCAGGCCGCGGAGCCCCGCCGGGCAGGCGGGACGGGTGCGCGACACCCAGACGGTGTCCGACACCACGACCGAGTCGGTCTTGAGGCGCGCGCTCTCGGTCTTGATCGTCGATTCGAAGTGCGGGCTGCCGATCTCCTCCTCCATCTCCCAGAGGAGCTGCAGGTTGACCCGCGCGCCGTTCCGACGGGCGTAGTGCATGCCCCACAGGGCGCTCAGGGCCGGTCCCTTGTCGTCGGTGGCGCCGCGCCCGTAGTAGGTGCCGTTGCGCTGCGTGAAGGTGAACGGGTCGGTGTTCCAGCCGTCGCCGCGTTCGGCCGGCTGCACGTCGAGATGGTTGTAGAGAGTCACCGTCGGCCACGAGGGATCGCCGCGGAAACTGCCGTGCACCATCGGGTGCCCGGGTGTCGGGATCACGCGCGCCTCGCCGCCCATCTTCCGGATCAGGTCGGCGGCGAATTCCGCGCCCCGGGCGATGTCGGCCTTGCGGGCGGGGTCGACGGAGACCGTCGGGATCTCGACGAATTGTCGCAGGGCGGTCTCGAAGGCGCCCCGTTCGGCGTCGGCATACGTTCCCAGGTGCGTGCTGCTGTACGACTCGGACATGCGCGACCCTCCGGGTCTGTCGGACCTCGCGGGGAGGATATCCACGCGCCCGGCGGCCGTCAATCGTGGCGCTGCGCTATGATCCGCGACCGGGAGGGGCGACTCGACGATGCTGCGGGTGCTGCGGTTCCAGACGGCCGGGGAGTCGCACGGCGAGGGGCTGACCGCGATTCTCGACGGCATGCCGGCCGGCCTGCCGATCGACGCGGGCGCCCTCGATCGCGATCTGGCCCGCCGCCAGGGGGGGTACGGGCGTGGCGGCCGGATGAAGATCGAATCCGACCGGGCGCAGATCCTCGGCGGGGTGCGCCACGGGCGCACGCTCGGCGGGCCGATCGCGTTGCACATCGCCAACCGGGACGCGCCGAACTGGAAGAAGGTGATGGCGGTCGGACCGGTGCCGGCCGGGGACGAGGCGGCGAAGGCGCTCACCCGGCCGCGGCCCGGGCACGCCGATCTCGCGGGCGCCCTCAAGTACGACACCCACGACGCGCGCGACATCCTGGAGCGCGCCTCGGCGCGCGAGACCGCGGCGCGGGTCGCCGCGGGCGCCGTGGCCAAGCGGCTGCTCGAGCAGTTCGGGATCGAGGTGCTGAGTCACACGGTGCAGGTCGGCGGCGCGGCGCGCCCGGCCGGGGCCGCCACCGCGTGGGAGGCGATCGCCGCCGCCGAGGGGACCGCGCTCCGGGTCGCAGAGCCCGACCTCGAGCGCCGCATGATCGAGGAGATCGATCGGGCGCGGGCGGCGGGCGATTCGATCGGCGGCGCGTTCGAGGTGGTGGCGCGCGGCGTGCCCCCCGGACTCGGCTCGCACCGGCAGTGGGACCTGCGTCTGAGCGCGCGGCTGACGGCGGCGGTGGCGTCGATCCCGTCGGTGCGCGCCGTCGCTCTCGGCGACGGCGAGGAGGCGCCGGCCGCGCGCGGCTCGGCGTTCCACGATCCGATCCTGTACGACCCGGACGCGCGCCGCTTCCACCGGCCGACCAATCGCGCCGGCGGAGTCGAGGGGGGCATGTCGAACGGCGAGCCGATCCGGATCCTGGCGCGGGTCAAGCCGCTGTCGACGTTGCCGCACCCCCTCCCGAGCGCCGACCTGGTCACGAAAGAGGCGTTCGAAGCGCAGGTGGAGCGCACCGACACCATCGCGATCGCGGCCGCGGGGGTCGTCGGCGAGGCGATGACCGCGCTCGTCCTTGCCGATGCCTTCCTCGAGAAGTTCGGCGGCGACTCGCTCGGCGAGATCGCGCGGCACCACGCCGGCTATCTCGAACAGCTCCGGCGCTTCTGAAGCGACCCGCGTGAAGCCGGGCCGGCCGGGCGGCGCCTTCGGGGCGATCTGGAACGTGGTCGCGCGCATCCCGCGCGGCCGGGTGGCGACCTACGGACAGGTGGCGCGCATGGCCGGGTTCCCGGGTGCGGCGCGCTTCGCCGGCTGGGCGCTCGCGGCGCTCCCCGACGGCCTCCTCCTCGACGGGCGCGAGATTCCGTGGCACCGGGTGATCAACGCCGCGGGTCGCACCAGTCCGCGTGCGGGCGACGGCGGCGGCGAGTGCCGGCGGCAGGTGAGCCGCCTGGCCCGCGAGGGGGTGCGCCCGGGGAAGGGCGGCGCCATCGACCTGGAGCGCTACAGGTGGGACGGTCGCGAGTCGTCGACCGGCGTCTCGGCGCCGGGACGGTCGCCCGCGACCCGCCGGGCGCCGGCCGCGGCCGGCGGGAGGCCGCCGCGCAGGTCGAACTGGAGCTCGCAGAGACGCGCGTAGATCCCGCCGCGCTGCAGCAGGGAGGCGTGGTCCCCCTCCTCCGCCAGCCGCCCGTGGTGGAACACCAGGATCCGGTCGGAGGCCAGGATTGTCGACAGACGGTGCGCGATCAGGATCGAGGTCCGCCCGCGGAGGGCTTCGGCGAGCGCCGCCTGGATGCGCTCCTCGGTCTCGGTGTCGATGTTCGACGTCGCCTCGTCGAGAATCAGCAGCTCCGGGTCGGAGGCGATCGCCCGGGCGAGCGACAGCAGCTGCTTCTGCCCCACCGAAAGGTTGCCGCCGCGTTCGCGCACCGGCGTGTCGTATCCGCGCGGGAGGGCGCGCACGAAATCGTCGGCGCGCGCCACCCGCGCCGCCGCTTCGAGCGCGGCGCGCGGCAGCCGAGGGTCGCCGAAGGCGATGTTCTCCGCCACGGTCCCGGCGATCAGGAAGTGGTCCTGCATCACCACGCCCAGCCGGCGGCGGGTCTCCTGGAGCGGCAGGTCCCTCAGGTCGCGTCCCTCGAGACGCACCGCGCCCCCGGTCGGGTCGTAGAGCCGCAGGAGCAGCTTGATGATCGTGGTCTTGCCGGCGCCGGTGGCGCCGACCAGCGCGATCCGCTGGCCGCGCTCCACCCGGAACGACACGTCGCGCAGGATCGCCTCGTTGGGCCGGTAGGCGAACTGCACCCGGTCAAACTCGAGGAAGGGAACGCGCGTTCCGGCGACCGCCGGGGCCACGCCCGGGGCCGGCGTCAGCCGCGTGCGGATCGCCGGGGTCGTGTCGAGCAGCCCGAAGAGCCGCTCGAGCGACGCCATCGCCGACTGCAGCACGGCGTAGAACCCGGAGAGGTCCCGGAGCGGCCCGAAGAATCGGTTGGTGTATTCCAGGAACGCCACCAGGGTGCCGAACGTGAGGGCGCCGGCGGCGATCCGCCAGCCGCCGTAGCCGATGATCGCCGCGGTCGCGAGCGTGCCGACCATCTCGACCACCGCCGAGAAGGCCGACTCGTACACCACCGCCTTCAGCTCGGCGTCGCGATGGTCGTCGTTGATCGCCTCGAACGCCCTGCGATCGACCGCCTGCCGCCGGAACAGCTGCACGAGGAGCATCCCGGTCACCGCCTCCTGCAGGAAGGCGTTGATCCGGGCGATGCGGCGGCGCACCTCGCGGTACGACGTGCGAATGCGGCCGCGGAAGAGGGCCGACAGCCCGAACAGGACCGGCATCACCGTGAAGGTCACCAGCGCCAGCCTCGGATCCAGCCACCAGAGGATGCCGATGATGGCGACCAGTTTCACCACGTCGCCGAGGAGGCTCACCGCCCCGGACGCGAACAGATCGGCGAGCGACTCCACGTCGGTGGTCACGCGGGTCATCAGGCGCCCGACCGGGGTGGCGTCGAAGAAGGCGGCGTCCATCGACTGGAGATGCGCGAACACCTGCGCGCGCAGCGCCCGGATGACGTTCTGCCCGGTGCGCTCCATGGTGTAGAGCTGGGCGAACCGGGCGGTCTGCTCGACCACGAAGGCCAGGAGGAACAGGAGCGCCAGGCGGCCGAGCCCGTCGGCGCGCCGGGCCACGAGGTGATCGTCGATCAGGATCTTGAGGAGCCACGGCTGCGCCAGCTGCGCGACCATGACCACGAGCATGCAGGCGACCGAGGCGGTCATGAGCGAGGCTTCGGGAAGGATGTACCCGAGGAGCCGCCGGACCAGGCGCGCGTCGTAGACCCGGCCGACCACGTCGTCGTCGTGCGCGCCGGCGCTCACAGCGCCTCCATCTCGCGTTCGAGCTGCTGGCGGCGGTGCAGGTCGGCGAACAGGCCTCCCCGGGCGAGCAGCTCCGCGACCGTGCCGGTCTCCGCGATCCGCCCGCCGTCGAGCACCAGGATCCGATCGGCCGACAGGACGGTCGAGACCCGGTGCGAGACGATGAACGTGGTGCGGCGACGCATGAACTCCCGGAGGCCCCGCAGGATCGCCTCCTCGGTGTCGGCGTCGACGCTCGACAGCGCGTCGTCGAGGACCAGGACGCGCGGGTCCATCAGGAGGGCGCGCGCCAGCGCCACCCGCTGACGCTGGCCGCCCGAGAGGGTCACCCCGCGCTCGCCCACGCGGGTCGCGAACCGGTCGGGGAAGGACTCGAGATCGCGGGTCAGCTGCGCGACCCGCGCCGCGGCCTCGATCGCTTCGGGGGTGGCGGCGGGATTCCCGAGGGCGATGTTCTCGCCGAGCGTGCGCGAGAACAGGAACGTCTCCTGTGGGACCATCGCGACGCCGGCGCGCACCGTGTCGGTCGGCAGGTCGTTCAGGTCGCGCCCGTCGAACTGCAGCATGCCGCGCGGCACCGGATGCACCGCGCCGAGCAGCGACAGGAGCGTCGACTTGCCGCTGCCGACCCGGCCGACGATGCCGACGGTCGTGCCGGCCTCGACGTCGAGGTCGATTCCCGAGAGGATCGGGGCGCTCCCGGGGTAGGCGAAGGTGAGATCGCGGAAGGTGACCCGGCCGCCGATCCCCGGCGCGCCCGCCGCGGC
>DATKFL010000160.1:0-12454 GCA_035511355.1 Dongiaceae bacterium | reverse complement strand
GGAGCGCCCGCTCGAGGGCCCGGCGGTGCGCCGCGATCCCTTCGGCGACGCGGTAACCGCCGAAGCCGATCCGGCCACCCAGGGCGATCGGCTCAGGCATGCCGGCGCAGCAGCAGCTCGTGCGGGTGCGGATCGAGATAGACCTGGTCGCGCACGTACGGCACGCCGAGCCGCCGGAGATGGTGCTTGAGCAGCGCGATCGGCACCGCCAGGGGAGCCCGCTCGCACCGGCAGTCGTCGATCGCCGCGAGGAGTTCGCGCTTGTCCTCGCCGTCGAGCCGCTCCTTCAGGTGACCGAGGATGTGCTGCAGGACGTTGGCGTGCTTCTTCGGCGTGGCGCGCACCGCGAGCGCGGCCATGAACAGGGTCGCGTAGCGGGCGCGGCGGTCGGTCGGGGCGCTCCGGCTCTCGGCGGCGATCCGGCCGAGCGCGCGGTAGTCGGTCGGACTGTGCGCCAGCAGTTGGAACTTGTGCCGGGTGTGGAACTCGATGAGGCGCCGCGCCGAGGCGCGCGCGTCGAGCAGGTCCGCAAGCCGGCGGTAGGCGAACACCCGCTCGATGAAGTTCTCGCGCAGGCCGGGATCGTGGAGCCGACCCTCCTCTTCGATCGGCAGGAGCGGCAGGCGTCGGCGGAGCGCCGCGGCGAACAGCCCGGTGCCGCGCTTCACCGCCTGCGCGCCGGCGCCGTACACCGGCACCCGCTCCATGCCGCACGACGGCGAGTCGCTCTTGAGGATGTAGCCGGAGAGGTCGAGCCGCTCGAGCCGCGCCGCGCGCGTCGCGGCGTAGGCGCGCATCCGATCGGTCAGGTCGCCGCCGGTGTCACGGAAGACCAGCCGGGGCGCCTTCGGGTCGCCCTCGAGCCGGAGCGGCTCGCGCGGCGTGCCGAGGCCGATCTCCTCCTCGGGGCAGACCGGAACCCAGGTGAACCAGCGTCCGAGGGTATCGACGATGTAGGGGTCGCGCTTGTGGCCGCCGTTCCAGCGGACCTCGTACCCGAGGAGGCAGGCGCTCAGTCCGACCCGGATCGGCGTGCTCACGGGGGAGGGAGGGTCACCGCCCGACGGCGGTCGCGGCCGGTTCGAGCCGCACCGCGCGGCCGTCCTGCCACACCGCCTCGGGGCGGGAGAGAAGCGTGACGTCGGTGAGCGGGTCGCCCGCGACCGCGATGAAGTCGGCGCGCCGGCCGGGTTCGAGCGTGCCGCGATCCGCGCCGACGCCGAGCAGCGTCGCGGCGTCGCGCGTGGCGGCGCGGATGGCGGCGGCCGGGGTCATCCCGCCGCCCACCATCAGGACGAACTCGCGCGCGTTGTCGCCGTGCGCCGAGACGCCGCTGTCGGTGCCGAAGGCGATCTTCACGCCGGCCTTCACGGCGCGGGCGAAGGACCCGGTCATCAGCGGACGCACCGCGAGCGCCTTGGCCGCGGCCCAGGCCGGCACGCCGCCCGCCTTGGCGCGCGCCTCGACGGTCTCGCCGGCGAGCAGCGTCGGCACCAGCCAGGTGCCGTGTTCCTTCATCAGCCGGACCGCCTCGTCGTCGAGGATCGAGCCGTGCTCGATCGAGTCGACGCCGGCGCGCACCGCCGCCTTGATCCCGTCGGTGCCGTGCGCGTGCGCGGCGACCTTGCGTCCGAGGGCGTGCGCCTCGGAGACGATCGCCTCGAGCTCGGCGTCGCTGAACTGCCGGGCGCCGATGTCGTCCCCCTTCGAGAGCACTCCGCCGGTGGCGGATATCTTGATGACGTCGGCGCCGTACTTGACCTGCACGCGCACCGCCAGGCGGCAGGCGTCGGGCGAGTCGCACACCCCGGAGAGGTCGGGGCCGGGGGGGACGAGACGCACGCCGGCGGAGAAGGCGTTGGTCCAGTCGCCGTGCCCGCCGGTCATGGTGAGCATCGAGCGGGCGGTCAGGACGTGCGGCCCCTCGATCCGGCCGGCGTCGATCGCCTGGCGCAACGCCACCGTCTCGCCGGAGAAGTCCCCGACGTTGCGCACCGTCGTGAATCCGGCGCGCAGGGTCCGCGCGGCGTTCACGGTCGCCTCGATGGCGACCTCGGCCATGTCGCTCCGGACCGGCTCGGTCTCCCACCCCGGTCCGATGGTCATCGACAGGTGCACGTGCGCATCGATGAGGCCGGGGAGCACCGTCGACTTCGACAGATCGACGACGGTCGCCCCGGCGGGCGGCTTTGCCGCGCTCCAGGGGCCGACCGACAGAATGCGATCGCCGCGGAGGGCGAGCGCCATGTCGCGCCGGGGCGCCGCGTCGGTGCCGTCGATGAGGGTGCCGGCGTGCACGAAGACCGTGGCCGGCCCGGCGGGGAGGCTTTCGGCCGCGACCGCCGGCGCCGCGACGGCAGCGACCGCCGCGATCAGGAGAAGTGCCGCGCGCCGCGCGGCAGGGAGACGCCGGGGGTGCAGCGCTACTCCTTCTTCTTGAGAGACGACAGCCAGGTCACGAGCGCGTCGAGGTCCTCGGCCGGCAGGCTCGGGTAGGCCTTCATCTTGGTATCGGCCTTCTGCTCCTTGGGGGAGACGATCCACTTCTTGATCTCCTCCGGGGTCAGCGTGCTGCCGACGCCGTCGAGCGGCCGGTTCTTGTTGCCGGCGCCTTCGACGGCATGACACATCGAGCACTTCTGGGCCGAGAAGACCGCCTTCGCCTTGGCCACCTTGTCGTCCGCCGCGCGCGCCGCGCCGGCCGCGCCGAGCGTCATCGCCACGACCAGGGCTCCCGACATGAAGGATCGCATCCACGCCTCCTTGGACGGAGGGGCCGCCCCGATGGCAACCTGGCCGGCCTCCCCGCGGAAGCGGTCACGATACCACCACTTCCGCCTCCGGGGCGCGCGCCGCGGGAGGTCACTCCGGGGCGCCGCGCAGAGCCTCGGGGACCGCCTCGGCCACCCGGGCGCCGAGGATGTCGAGCCGCCCGGCGAAGTCGTGCGCCGCCCCCGCGATCGGCACCACCCGCGCCCCCTGCGGCAGCGCCGCCGCGAGGGTCAGGATGAGCCCCAGGGGCGCGAGCGGGTCGGCCTCGCCATGGATGAGGGTCAGCGGCTTGGCGCACTCGCGCAGGAATCCGAAGTCATAGAGGCCTGCCGGCGCGGCGATCCCGATGAGCGCCGCGACCCGCGCGTCGAAGCAGCCGACCCCGAGACCGACGTAGGCGCCGAACGAATAGCCGGTGACCAGGATCGGCGCGTCGGGGAAGCGCCGCCCCGCCTCGTCGAGGACGGCGCGCAGGTCGTCGCTCTCGCCCCGCCCGCCGTCGTGCCGCCCGCCGCTCCGCCCGGCGCCGCGGAAGTTGAATCGCAGCGCCGGCAGCCCGAGCCCGTGCAGCGCCTCGGCGACGGCGTGCACCACCTTGTTGTGCATCGTCCCGCCGAACAGGGGATGCGGATGGCAGACGACCGCCGATCCGCGGGCGCGCGCGCCGGCCGGGATCTTGAGAAAACACTCCAGCCGGCCGGCGGGTCCCGGCAGCATGAACGTCTCGATGCGCGGCGCGGTCATCGGAGTGGCTCCGGGCGGCATCATAACCGGCCGCATTGGCGTCGCGCGCGCTCGCTGGTGTAACCTCGCGCTCCCCGCCGCGCCGGCGCGCGCGGAACCGGCCCCGGAGGTGTCGTTGGCTATCGGCCCGGAACCGTTCAAGAACGTGATGAAACTCTGGGCCAGCGGTGTCTCGGTCGTGGTGAACCGTTCCGACCGGGAACTCCAGGCGATCACCGTCTCCTCCTTCACCTCGCTGTCGCTCACTCCGCCGCTCATCCTGGTCTGCATCGAGACCGAGTCGCGCAGTCACGAAGGGCTGATCCTCGCCGGCTGCTTCTCGGTCAACATCCTAGGCGACGCGCAGTCGGCGATCTCCGACATGGCGGCGGGGCGGCGCGGCCCGGAAGGGCACTCGCTTCCCGGGGTGGCGCACACGACGGCGACCACCGGCGCGCCGATCCTGAAGGACGCCCTCGCCTGGCTCGATTGCACGGTGGTGGCGCGGCATGACGGCGGCGATCACTCGATCTTCGTCGGCCGGGTCGAGGCGGCGGCGGCCGGGAACGGCGCGCCGCTCCTCTGGTACGACCGCGACTACGCCGGCCTGGTCCGCTCGAAGCGCCGCCGGGCCGATTGACAGGCCGGCGCCGCCTGCACTACCGTCCGGCCTCCGTCACACGTTCGTCACATGCGCCGGGCTCGCGGAGAGTGCCATGCTGAGCGTCAAGAAGAGCCAGCGCCTGTTCTTCGAGGCGTTCGAGGGGATGGCGCGGGGGGCGGTCGACGCCGCCGGCGTCCTCGAGACCCTGTTCGGCGGCAGCCGCGATCAGATGGAGACGCACGCCGCCCGGATCAAGACGATCGAGCACAGCTGCGATCGGATCATCCACGACCTGGTGCGCGAGCTGAACCGCACCTTCATCACGCCGTTCGACCGCGAGGACATCCACGACCTCGGCACGGCGCTCGACGACATCGTCGACCTCATCGACGCGACCGCCAGCCGCGCGGTCCTCTTCCGCGTCGGCGGCGAGGTGCCGGAGGCGGCCGGCCTGGCCGGGGTCATCAAGCGCCAGGCGGGGGAGATCCTGGTGGCGGTGTCGCACCTCAAGGAGCCGGAGCACATCCTCGAGCAGTGCAAGCGGATCAAGGACATGGAGACCGAAGGTGATCGGCTCTACCGTGAGGCGATGGTCCGCCTGTTCGCCGGGACGCCCGACCCGATCTTCGTGATCAAGGCGAAGGAGATCATCGAGGTCATGGAGACCACCACCGACGCCGGCGACCGGGTCGCCATCGTCCTGGAACGGATCGTTCTCAAGAGCCAGTAGCGAGGCGCGCCATCGACCCCCTGTTGATCTCCGTCGTCGGGATCATCGTCGTCGCGCTGGTCTTCGACTTCCTCAACGGCTTCCACGACGCCGCCAACTCGGTCGCGACCGTGGTGTCGACCGGCACGCTGTCGCCGAACGTCGCGGTCGCCTGGGCGGCGTTCTTCAACTTCGTCGCGGCGTTCGGGTTCGGCGTCAAGGTGGCGACCACCCTCGGGAAGGGGGTGGTCGACGCGGCCGTCGTCGATCGCTGGGTGGTGCTGGGCGGCCTCGTCGGCGCGATCTTCTGGAACCTCCTGACCTGGTGGCTCGGGCTCCCGGTGTCGTCGTCGCACGCGCTCATCGGCGGGCTCGCCGGCGCCGCGTTCGTGAAGGGCGGGCCGTCGGCGCTGATCGCCGCCGGGCTCCTCAAGATCGCCCTGTTCATCGTGCTGTCGCCGCTCCTCGGCCTGGTGCTCGGCTGGCTGACGATGACGCTCCTGATGTTCCTGCACCAGAACTCGCTGCCGTCGACGGTCGACCGGCGCTTCCGGCGCCTGCAGCTGGTCTCGGCGGCGTTCTACTCGCTCGGCCACGGCACCAACGACGCGCAGAAGACGATGGGGATCATCACGGTCCTGCTCTACAGCACCGGGATGATCACGGTCTTCCACGTGCCGATCTGGGTCATCCTGATCTGTCACGCCGCGATCGCCGCCGGGACGCTGATGGGCGGCTGGCGGATCGTCAAGACCATGGGGATGAAGATCACCAAGCTCAAGCCGATCGGCGGCTTCTCCGCCGAGACCGCCGGCGCGATCATGCTCATCGGCACCGCGATCTGGGGAATCCCGGTGAGCACCACGCACACCATCACCGGGGCGATCATGGGGGTGGGCGCGACCCACCGGCTGAGCGCGGTCCGCTGGGGCGTCGCGACGCGCATCGTCTGGGCCTGGGTCCTGACGATTCCGCTCTCCGCTTTCGTGGCGGCGCTGTCGTACGGGCTGATCCGGCTTCTGGTCTGAAGCGTCAGCGGCCGGCGGCCTCGATCGCGAGCAGTTTCTTCAGGCGGCGGGTGTGCCGCTCCTCGCCGCTGAAGCGGGCGCCGAGGAAGGCGTCGACGATCTCGAGCGCCGGCGCCTCGCCGATGACCCGCGCCCCGAGGCAGAGGACGTTCACGTCGTCGTGCTCGACCCCCTGGTGCGCGCTGTAGTTGTCGTGACAGAGGCCGGCGCGCACCCCCTTGATCTTGTTCGCCGCCACCGACGCCCCCACGCCCGAGCCGCACAGGATGAGGCCGCGCTCGGCGCGCCCGCCGGCGACCGACCGCCCGACCGCGGCGGCGGCGTCGGGGTAGTCGTCCTGCGGGTCGTAGCGCTCCGGGAACACCTCGGTGACCGCGTGGCCCTTCTTCCGGAGGTGTTCGACCAGGACGTTCTTCAGGGCCCAACCGGCGTGATCGCAACCGACGGCGATGTTCATCGTGCGCTCTCCGGCGCGGCCGGCGTCGCCGCCGCGACATGGAAGGTCAGGGTGGTCCAGTAGGAGTGCCAGTCGGCCTTCGGATCGCCTTTCACCGGCACCATCTTCGAAGCGCGGATCATCTGCCAGCCGGCGGCGGTGATCGGGACCTGAGCCCGGCCGGCGCCGTCGAGACGCCCGCACCAGGCGTAGCTGTCGGGTCCGCCCTGCCATCCCTCGTGGGTGGCGCAGATCGGCGCGTCGGCGTAGGGCGCGTCCTTGTAGAAGGCGCGCACCGGCAGGGTGCCGCCCGGCGCGAGACCCTGGAGCACGGTCTGCGGGACGATCTCGAGGATCATGCCGGCGCGCGTCAAGGCGACCGACGCGGCGGGTCCGCCGGCGTTCAGGATCGTCTTGACGTGCCGCGTGTAGCGCTCGCGCCCCGGGGTGTCGGTCCTGCCCGACTGCCGGCGCGCCGCGAGGGCCGCGGTGTGGCCGTCGTGATCGAGGTAGGCGTCGAACTCCGCCGCCGGCAGCTCGATGTACGAGGCGTCGGTCACGAGGGTCACGACCGCCGTGCCCGGGGCGCGGAGCTCGAGACGCGCCTGCGCCGGGTCGCCCTCGAGCGGCGGCGACGCGATCTCGGTGCGGCCGTGCGCATCGAAGAGCGACATCGAGACGATCTTGCCGGTGCGCCAGGGGACCGTCTCGCCCGGGAAGGTCTCGGCGAGGTGCATCGCGAGATCGAAGGGGCTCCCGGGATCGGCCGTCGGCGCGCCCGGGAGCAGGCAGAAATCGTGCGCCGACACCTGCGTCGAGGCGCCCGGCGCGAACCCGAGCGCCGCCGCCGCGAACGCGACCAGGACCGCGCGGCGCAATCGGGGGAGGCGCGCGGGGCGATCGGCGGTGCGGTCGGCAGGTCGGTTCATCGGCCGGCGATCATGACACGAGGTGCGGGGCGCGCGAAAGGATGCGCTCCGCCGCCGCTTCCCCGCTCCGGATGCAGTCGGGGACGCCGACCCCCGTGAGCGCGTTCCCGGCGAAGGCCAGCCCGGTCTGCGACTCGATGCGCGAGGCGATCTCCGCCGCGCGGCCGAGGTGCCCCACCTCGTAGCGCGGCATCGCGGCCCGATGGAACGTCACCTCCGAGAAGATCGGCGCCGCCTCGATCCCGAGGATGTCGCGCAACTCCTCACGCATCGCCGCGCTCACGGCGTCGGCGTCGGCCCCCGGCATCTGCTCGTCGCCGGTGAAGGCGCGCACCAGCACCGAGCCTTCCGGCGCCCGCCCCGGGAACTTCACGCTGGTGAACGAGCAGGCGATCAGCCGGCGCTTCTCGCGGCGCGGCACGACGAAGCCGAAGCCGTCGAGCGGTCGTCGCAGGTCGGCGGCGCTCCAGGCGAGGTTGACGGTGGTCGAGGATCCGTACGGGATGGCGGCGAGGGCGTCGGCGGCGGTCGCGTCGATCGCTCGCAGAATGGGCGCCGCCGACGGCGCCCCGAGCGCCAGCACGACCGCGTCCGCCTCGAAGGCGCCGTCGGAGCCGCCGTCACGTTCGGTCGCAAGCGCCCAGCGCCGCTCCCGACCGGCGCCGAGCGCGGCGACCCGCGCGCCGAGATGGAGCGCGCCGGCCGGCAGGCGGTCGACGAGCCGTTCGACGATCGAGCCCATGCCACGCCGCGGCGCCACGAACAGCGAATAGCGCGCGCCGCTGGTTCCGTCGCCCGCGCCGCCGGCGCGCCGCCGTCCCCGCCGGAGCCCCAGGATGACCGATCGGTGATCGCGCTCGAGCTCGAGAAAGCGCGGCATGGTCGCGCGCAGGCTCAACCGCTCCGGGTCGGCGTTGTAGATCCCGGCGAGGAGCGGCTGCGCCAGCCGCTCCAGCACCTCGTCGCCGAAGCGCCGCCGCACGAACGACGCGAGGCTCTCGTCGGCGAGCGCCGGGCCGCGCGGCTTGACGAGGTCGAGTCCGGCGCGGAGCCGTCCCATGAGACTCAGGGTCGGCGTCGTGAGGAACGGGCGGAGCCTCGCCGGCGCCATCAGCGAGAAGCCTTCCGGCACCGGGAGGAGCCGGCGGCCCGACAGGATGAAGGAGCGACGGCAGTCGGGATTGGTGCCGGCCAGCTCGTCGCCGAGCCCGAGGCGGCGGCAGAGATCGATCCCCCACGGCTTGTCGGTGATGAAGCAGTCGGGACCGGATTCGAGCAGGAACCCGTCGCGTCGCCCGGTGCGCAGGACGCCCCCGGCCCGGGTGCCGGCCTCGAAGATCGCGACCTTCAGCGCCACCCCGCGCGCGGCGGCGCGCTCGCCGAGCGCATGCGCCGCGGCCAGTCCGGCGACGCCGGCGCCGACCACCGCCACCTCGAGTGGGCGCGCCGCGCCGCTCATGCCGCGCCGCGCGCCGCCCGATCGCGCACCAGGGCCGCCAGCATCCGGACGAAGGCGGGATGATCGCCGGCGGTGCCGGCGCGATGGAAGCCGAGACCGGCGCGCGCCGCCGCCGCGCGGGCCTCGATGTCGAGGTCGTACAGCACCTCGACGTGATCGCTCACGAAGCCGATCGGCGCCACCACCACGTCGCGCCCGCCCGCCTCGGCGGTCGCGGCGATCGCCGCGACGATGTCGGGCTCGAGCCAGGCCTCGTGCGGCGCGCCGCTCCGGCTCTGGAAGACGAGCCGCCAGGCGCCCGCGCCGGCCGCCGCCGCCACCCGCTCCGCCGTGTCCCTGAGCGCCCGCTCGTATCCCGCCTCCTCCGACATCGCCACCGGGATGCTGTGCGCCGTGAACAGCAGGGCCGCGGCGGCGCGGCGCGCCGCCGGCACGGCGTCGAGGGTCGCGCGCAGGCGCGCCGCCAGCGCCTCGATGAACAGCGGCTGGCTGTAGAACGGGTCGACGAAGGCGACCTCCGGCGCGTCCGCGCCGATCCGGGCGCGCGCCGCGGCGGTGGCGTCGAGATATGCCTCCCGCGAGGCGCGCGAAGGGTGCGCCGCCAGGATGATCCCGATGGCCCGCCGCCGGCCGGCGCCCGCCATCTCCCGCAGCGTCTCCTCGAGGCGCGGCGCCCAGTGACGCATGCCGACGAAGACCGGCAGGTCGGGGCCCTCGGCCGCGAGGCGGGCGCGCAGCCCCTCCGCCTGCTCCGCGGTCAGCCGGTTGAGCGGCGAAGCGCCGCCGACGTCCAGGTAGTGCTGCACCACCGCTTCGTAGCGCGCCGGCGGCACCGGCCGGCCGAGCAGCACGTCGTCGAGGAAGGGGCGGATCTCCTCGGGGCGGGTCGGCCCGCCGAACGCCAGGAGCAGCACGCTGTCGAAGCCGCCGGCGCCCGCCGCGGCGTTCACGATCGCGACCAGGCGTGCACCGTCTCGATCAGCGCCAGCACGTTGTCGAGCGGCGTGTGCGGCAGGATGCCGTGACCGAGATTGAAGAGGTGCCCCGGCCGGCCCGCGACCCGATCGAGGAGCGTGCGCGTCCGGCGCACCACCTCGTCGCGCGGGGCGAACAGGATCACCGGGTCGAGGTTCCCCATCACCGCCCGATCGCCGACCGCCGCCCAGGCGTCGAGCAGATCGACCCGCCAGTCGACGCCGATCACGCCCGCCCCCGAGCCTCCCAGCATCGGCAGGAGCGCCGTGGTCTGGGTCCCGAACAGGATGACCGGCGTTCCCGGGCGGACGCCGGCGACCAGGTCGCGCACGTGCGGCAGCACGAAGGCGCGGTAGTCCTCCGGCCCGAGGCAGCCGACCCACGAATCGAAGATCTGCACCGCCTGCGCTCCGGCGTCGATCTGCCCGTTGAGGTAGTCGGTGGTGAGCCGGACGATTTTCCGCATCAGGGCGCTCCAGGCGCCCGGGTCGGCGTACATCAGGCCCTTGGTGTGCCGGTACGACGTGGAGGCGCCCCCTTCGATGAGGTAGGAGGCCAGGGTGAAGGGGGCGCCGGCGAAACCGATGAGCGGCATCCCCGCCGGCAGCGCCCGACGGGTCGCGCGCACCCCTTCGAAGACATACCCGAGGTCGGCCAGGAGATCCGGCTCGCGCAGGGCGTCGATGTCGGCCGCGGTGCGCACCGGCGGGTCGATGGTCGGGCCTTCCCCGCGGTCGTAAGCCAGGTTCAGTCCGAACGCCTCCGCCGGCAGCAGCAGGTCGGCGAACAGGATTGCCGCATCGACCCCCAGCCGCCGGGCGGCATGGTCGGTCACCTCCGCGACCAGGTCCGGGCTCTTGCAGAGGGTCAGAAAGGGGACCCGCTCCCGGATCGCCCGGTACTCCTTCATGTAGCGCCCCGCCTGGCGCATCAACCAGACCGGAGGGGAGTTGAGGGGCTCCCGCCGGCAGGCGCGCAGGAACGGGCTCTCCCTGTAGGGGTCGTCTGCGGGGGCGGTGACCGGGCTCGTCATCGAGGTCCGGCATCGTACCGCCCGCCGGGATCGGTGATCAAGAAGGATGGGGTTGCCGGCCGGGAAACGGGCCTCGGGACCCCGCCCGGCCGTTTCGTTGACAAAAAGGTACACATTTAGGTACCATCGCCCCGTCCACTGAAAGGGCTCCCGTGAAAGTCTCGGCGCAAGAAGAGTACGGACTCCGCTGCATGCTGCAGTTCGCCCGACGAGGCCGGGGCGGCGGCACCGCCCCCCTGACCCTGGCCGAGGTGGCCCGGGGGGAGGGGCTGACGATCTCCTACGTCGCGAAACTGGTCCGGCCGCTGCGCCGGGCCGGCCTCATCCGGAGCGTCCTCGGCCGGTCGGGGGGCTACACCCTGAGCCGCGACCCGGAGCAGATCACCGTCCTCGAGGTGCTCAACGCGATGGGGGAGAGGCTCTACAGCAGCGACTACTGCAGCCGGTTCCCGGGCGACAAGGAGTCCTGCGCGCACCTCGGCGACTGCGGCATCCGGTCGCTGTGGGGCGTGGTCGAAGGGCTTCTCGATCGGGTCCTCGGCAGGACGACGCTTTCGGATCTCATGGGCGGCGAGCGTTGCGTGCCCGGCATCGTCGAGGCGCACGCCGCGGCGGAGGGAGGGGCGACGCGATGAGCGAGACCAACCGGGCGATCCGCGACCTCACCGCCCAGGACTACAAGTACGGCTTCGTCACCGACGTCGACTCCGACACCATTCCCAAGGGGCTCTCGGATGACGTCGTCCGGCTGATCTCCGGGAAGAAGGGCGAGCCGGAGTTCATGCTGGAGTGGCGGCTCAAGGCCTACCACCACTGGCTGACGATGCGCGAGCCGACCTGGGCGAACGTCACCTATCCGAAGATCGACTACAACGACATCATCTATTACTCCGCGCCCAAGTCGGCCTCCGAGGGGCCGAAGAGCCTCGAGGAGGTCGATCCCGAGCTGCGCCGCACCTACGAGAAGCTCGGCATCCCGCTCGAGGAGCAGAAGATCCTCGCGGGGGTGGCGGTCGACGCGGTGTTCGACAGCGTCTCGGTCGCGACCACCTTCAAGGGGAAGCTGAAGGAGCTGGGGATCATCTTCTGCTCGTTCTCCGAGGCGGTGCGCGAGCACCCCGACCTGGTGAAGAAGTATCTCGGCTCGGTCGTGCCGCACACCGACAACTTCTTCGCGTCGCTCAATTCGGCGGTGTTCAGCGACGGATCGTTCGTCTACGTGCCGAAGGGCGTGCGCTGCCCGATGGAGCTGTCGACCTACTTCCGGATCAACGCCGCCGACACCGGGCAGTTCGAGCGGACCCTGATCATCGCCGACGCCGGCGCGTACGTGTCGTACCTCGAGGGGTGCACGGCGCCGAAGCGCGACCGCAACCAGCTGCACGCGGCGGTCGTGGAGCTGGTGGCGCTCGAGGACGCGACCATCAAGTACTCGACCGTGCAGAACTGGTACCCGGGCGACAAGAACGGCAAGGGCGGCATCTACAACTTCGTGACCAAGCGCGGCGCCTGCCGGGGGGCGCGCTCGAAGATCTCCTGGACGCAGGTCGAGACCGGTTCAGCGATCACCTGGAAGTATCCGAGCTGCATCCTGCAGGGCGACGACACGATCGGCGAGTTCTATTCGGTGGCGCTCGCCAACAACTACCAGCAGGCCGACACCGGCACCAAGATGATCCACATCGGCCGGAACACCAAGAGCACGATCGTCTCGAAGGGGATCTCGGCGGGGCACGGGCAGAACACCTACCGCGGCCTGGTGAAGATCCTGAAGGGCGCCACCAAC
>DATKFL010000159.1:0-11461 GCA_035511355.1 Dongiaceae bacterium | reverse complement strand
AAGGCCGAGAGGTGGTCTTCAAGCGGGACCGATTCGCGGAAGGAGCGCGCGAACGAGTTCTCGACCAGCGCCTTCGCCTTCGCGGGGTCGCCGCTGTTGAGGACCGTGACGACTTCCTGTGCCCTGCGGAGCGCCGGCGTGTCGGGCACCGGCCGGACGTCGGTGTACTTCGGCGGCGAGGGCGCCGTCTGCCCTCCCGCCGTCGCCGCCGGCGGTGGCGCGGGTTGCGCCTGCGCCACGATCGGCGCCAGCAACAGCATTCCGAGAACGATTGACCTGGGAAGACGATGCATCGGCAGACCTCTCCCGATCCCGCGCCGAGCCTTCAACGGATGGGGCGGCGTCGGGGTTCCTCTAGGTCGCCGCCAGGTCGGCGTGCTCGCGGTCGAGCTCCAGTTGCAGGTCCTGGTGGTCGCGGTCGTTGATGTCGCCGGTGTCGCGCAGGCGGAGCAGCTCGGACGCCTCCGCCTGCCAGACGGCGCGGCGCACGTCGCGCGACACCTCGAGGCGGCGCGTGGCATGCCGGCGACTGCTCTCGTCGATATCACGCAGCTCGGCGAGACGGTCGACCATGAGGTCGCGGTAGCGGTAGACCGCGATGGGACACGAGGTGTCGGTGCAGAAGGCGTCGAGCCGGGCGATGCCGGCCGCGATCATCGCCTCGCGCGCCTTCCTGGTCTCCGCCTCGGTCGCCGGGTCGTCCGGCAGGTTCAGGAGGTGGACCACCAGCTTCAGCGTCGCGCCCTGCCCGATGAGCGTGACCAGGATGGTCACCAGGACCGACGCCTGGATCACCGCCAGCCCGGGGAGCGGGGTGCCGTCCGGCAGCGTGTGCGGCAGCGCGATCGCCGCCGCCAGCGACACCGCGCCGCGCACGCCGCACCAGGTCCCCACGACCACGGCGCGGGGCGGCGGATAGCCCCCCTCCTGCGCGCGCAGCTTTGGAAACATCCACAGAGGAATGTAGGCCGCCGGCCAGAACCAGACGAAGCGGGTCACGACGACGACCACGCCGACCGTCAGGCCCACGCCGAGGAGATCCGGCATCAGGGCGGGGTTGGCCGCGAGCACGCGCGGCGTCGCGAGGCCGACGAACAGGAACATCAACGCGTTCAGGAGGAAGGTCAGGATCTCCCAGTCGGTGGTGAGATCGAGACGGCTCTCGGGGGCGATGACGTCGATGCGCCAGGAGGCGACGAACCCGGCCACCACGACCGCGAGCACCCCCGACGCCCCGGCGGCGTCCGCCACCGCGTAGGCGAGGTAGGGCGCCAGGAGCGACGCGACGAACAGCACCGGCGTCCCCCGGAGGCGCGCGTTCACCGCCACGGCCAGGAAGCCGACCGCGGCGCCGGCCGCAATGCCGATCCCCGCGATCCGGGCGAACTCGAGCGCGATCGAGTGCATCTCGAACACGCCGGTCATCAGGACGACGAGCGCCAGCTGCACGCCGAGAAGGCCGGTGGCGTCGTTGATCAGGCTCTCGCCGCCCAGGATCGCGATCGCCCGTCGCGGCATGCGCAGGTGCGACAGCACGTCGTGCACCGCCACCGTGTCGGTCGGCGAGACGATCGCGCCGATCAGAAAACAGACCGCCCACGGCAGGTGCGGCACGAGCGCATGCACCGTGAAGCCGACGACCAGGATCGTGAAGGCCACCAGCCCCACCGCCAACGACAGGATCGGCCGCAGCCACCGCCGGAAGTCGCGCCACGAGGCCTCCCACGCGTCGGCGTAGAGGAGCGGCGGCAGGAAGATCGCCAGGACGACCTCGGGCTCGATGACCGGCGGCACGAGCGCCGGGAAGAGGCCCCAGATGAGGCCGAGGATCGAGAGCAGGACCGGCGCCGGCACGCGCAGCCGCGGCGCGGCGATGGCCGCGATGCCGATGAGCGCGAGAACGGCGATGATGCCGGGAAGCATAGCCGGGAATCGTACCCGAGGCGGGCGCCGGGCGGAACTGCGACGGGCGGCATGCCGCCGGCCGCCGGTTCGCCGCCCGCCGGGGCCTCAGTCCTTCAGGTGGGCACGCACCGCCGCGAGCACGGTCTTCGCGCGTGGATAGAGAAAGCGCCTGCCGTCGTAGACATCCTTGCCGTCAACCGTGACCCGAAACTCTCCGAACCCGCCGCGGATCTTCTGCACAGTGCGATCCGGCCCCTCCAGTTGCGCCGCCACCCGGGCGGCAGTCCCGGCCTTGATGAGTCAGACCGGGCAGTAGTGGACTTCGATGTTCGTCATCTCTGGTCTCCTCTTCTCAACCTGGAGCGTCGCGGCTGTGGGGTGAATCACACCCGCATTCTAGGCGCGAACGGTGTTTCGAGAAACAACCGCTCCGAGACCGCAGCACCGGCGATTGACGCGCCTCGCGCCGCGGCATTGGACGCGCCTCCTCCGCAATTCCACGGAGGCCGATGCCGACATTGACAATTCCCGCCGCGTCGTCTGCCCGAGGGGACATCGCGCCGCCGAGTGACGCGCGGTTTGGACATTGTCCGATCGCCCGGCGTCGTCCTCCAGTTGTTCTCCTGGCGTGACCGGCATGCGCGATCCCGATGACGTCCAAGCGGATCGGCGCGCGCCGTCACATCACGCCCGCCCGCGGCACGGATGATGCTTTCCTCCCGCGGCTTTCGACACTCCACTCCGGTTGCGAAGGAACGAACGTGTTCAGCGATCGAGCCGATCCGTGCGGGCCTCGAGCCCGAATCCCCTCGTGCACCGTGCCCCGCGGGCACTCTCTCTACGTGGTTCCACGGATCGAGACCTTCGACCTCTCGAGGCGCTCCGGGTCGCCGCCGGCAGTCCGGATCGCAAGCCGCAGCGGTCTCGCGTGGGAGCTTCGGGGCCGTCTTCTCTCGCTCGACCGGCGGGAGGGCGCGGCTCGACGGCTGGTCGCGCTGGCGCTGGAGCACGATCACCGCCCGACCCCGGTCGCGGAGGCCGCGCGCGCCCTGGCCCTCAGCCTTCGACAACTGCATCGCCTCGCGATCGTCGAGTTGGGATGCACTCCGGGCGTCCTCCTCGGCCTGGCGCGCATCGCCAGCGTGGCGCGCGATGTCGAGAGCGGCGTTCGGCCCCTCGCCTGCATCGCGCGCGAGCATGGCTTCATCGATCGGGCGGCCATGCACCACCAGTTCATGAGATTCACGGGGATCGCGCCGGGCGTCTATCGTGCCGGCGCCCGCATCGCCGCGTCACCCAGTCGATCAGATTGGCAGGAATTCGCAACGACGCCGCATTGATCTCCGGTGTATATCGACAATGCCGCCGGGCACGGCTCCCGCCGGCGCACCACGCGCGACCATCGCGCGCCGTCCACCAAGCCGTCACCCAGGGAGGAGACAGATGAAACTCCGCAACGTCGTCGTCCCTCTGTGTCTTTTTGCAGCGCTGATCACCGGAGCCCGGGCCCAGAGCGTCAGCAACCCGCGCACGATCACCGTGTCACCCGACGGATCGGGTGCCGCGTATTCCAGTCTTTCGAGCGCGTTGGGCGCGATCAGCGACGCCAGCGCGTCGAACCGGTACGTCATCCTGGTCTATCCCGGGATTTACACCGGGTCGAACAACGTCGGGCTGCGCTGGAAGAGCTACGTCTCCCTCCGCGGCGTCGATCGCAACGCGACCATCATCCGGGGCAGCACGTCCGGCAATACCGTGATTCCCCTGATCGATGCCTCCATGCTGCAGGGCATCGAGATCAGCAACATCACCCTCGACGGATCGGCGCAGGTGGCCGAGTTCGGATATGAACAGAACGGCAGCACCAACGTGTGCGGTGCCACGATCGTTTTCAACAACGTGAACTACGTCTCCGGCGACACCGGTTCCTTTCCCGGCGTCTGCATCAGCTCCGATCCCGAGGCGTTCATCGGCGAGGACTGCGACCAGCCCGGCGATGTCACGGTGCGCAACTCCGACACCGGGATCATCGCCGACTTCGGCGGCAACTGGCTGATCGCCAACAGCCGCGTGCATGCGAGCGGGGGCGCCTCGGGCGAGGCGGTCGTCGCCTACATCCGCACCGGCAGCGGCGGATCGACTTTCGCCGGTGGCACCACCATCGTCGGCTCGACGCTCGAAGCCACGGGCACCGGCGCCAGCATGGACAGTGTCACCGCGCTCTACGTCGCCGCCTCCCTGTCCACCGGCCCGGTCCGGGTGACCGGCTCGAGTCTGACGGCGCGCAGCACCTCCTCATCGGGTTCAGGATCGACCCGGGTCGTCTACCCGGGAGGAGCGGCTGATTCGGTCCTCATCGAGGGTTCGACGCTCGTCTACCAATCGGTGAGCGGCGCCAGCGGAGGGTTGTTCTATGGCGTCTTCACCGGCGCGGGCACCGACGCCGCCGTCGACGTCCGCGGTTCGATCATCCGATCGGTCGGCTCCGGTGGAACCCGCGCCGACGTGGTGCACGACAGCAACGGCGCGGCGGTGACTCTCGCCGGCGTCGATTACTCCACGGTCGCCGGCAACGCCACCGCGGACATCGCCACCAGCGATTTCCGCCAGGCGACCTTCTCCTCCGATCTCACCATCCCGCTCGCCGCGCCGTCCGCGGCGGCGAATGGCAAGCTGTACATCAACGGTTCGAACCAGCTCTGCTGGCGATCCGGTGGTGCGGCCCGCTGCATCACGGGTTCGTAGGTTCGCGACACTGAACCCGAGGTAGTCCGCGTGCCGGGTGGCGCCCAACCGACCGCCCGGCACGCGGCACCGGCCTCACGGTCGGCGCACTGGTCTGATTCTCTGCTACGCTCCCTTCTTCATGCCCCTCTCCCCCGGCACCCGGCTCGGCGTCTACGAACTGATCGGCCCCCTCGGCGCCGGCGGGATGGGCGAAGTCTGGCGCGCCCGCGACACCCGCCTGCAACGCGACGTGGCGATCAAGGTCCTGCCCGATCTCCTCGCGGAGGAGCCGGAGCGCCTCGCCCGGCTGACCCGCGAAGCGCAGACGCTGGCCGCGCTCAACCACCCGAACATCGCGCACATCCACGGGCTCGAGGAGTCGGGCGGCGTGCGGGCGCTGGTGATGGAGCTGGTCGAGGGAGAAGACCTGTCGGCCCTGATCGCGCGCGGGCCGATGCCGTTGGCCGAGGCGCTGCCGATCGCGCGGCAGGTCGCCGACGCGCTCGAGGCGGCGCACGAGCAGGGGATCATCCATCGCGATCTGAAGCCAGCGAACGTCAAGGTCCGGCCCGACGGCACGGTCAAGGTTCTCGATTTCGGCCTCGCGAAGGTCATGGATCCGCTGGCGGGCGCCGCGGGCGGCCGGAGCGGCGGCGACCTCACGAACTCCCCCACCCTGACGGCGCGGGCGACGCAGGCGGGGGTCATCCTCGGGACCGCGGCCTACATGGCGCCCGAGCAGGCGCGCGGCCGGGTGGTCGATCGCAGGGCCGACATCTGGGCGTTCGGCGTGGTGCTGTACGAGATGCTCACCGGCCGGCGGGCGTTCGAAGGGGACGACATCTCGATCACCCTGGCAGGCGTTCTCAAGGACGATGTCGATCTGCGCGTCCTTCCGGCCGACCTGCCGGCGGGAGTGCGGCGGCTGCTGCGGCGCTGCCTGGAAAAAGATCCGCGGCGGCGCCTGGCCTCGATGGGGGATGCGCGGCTCGAGATGGAGGACACCGAGCCGCCTGCGGCCGCGGGCGCCGCGCCGACCGCCGGCGCCGCCGCCGCGCGCCGCGGCCTGAGCCTCCCGGTCGCCCTCGGCATCGCGGCGGCCGCAGTGGTGGTCACCGCCGCCGTGATGCGCTCGCTCGCCCCGGCCCCGGCGCTCCCGGCCGCGACCGGCGTCACCCGCCTCGCGGTCACCCTGCCGGATGACAGTGAGATCGCCGAAACCAACCGGCTGCCGCTGGCGCTCTCGCCCGATGGATCGATGCTGGTCTTCGTCGCGCGCCGCGAAACGGCCCAGCAGCTCTACCTGCGCCGGCTGACCGAGCGCGAGGCGGTCCCCCTGCCCGGCACCGAGGGGGCCGCGACCCCGTTCTTCTCCCCCGACGGCCAGTGGATCGCCTTCTTCGCCCAGGGGAAGATCAAGAGGATAGCGGTCGGCGGCGCGGCGATGCAGATCGTCGCCTCGGAGGCCATCGACCCGCGCGGCGGCTCCTGGGGGACCGACGGCAACATCTACTATGCGCCGACCAACACCTCGGGCCTGTTCAAGGTGCCCGCGGCCGGCGGGACGCCGACGGCGCTGACGACGCTCGACCCCGCGAAGGACGAGATCAGCCACCGCTGGCCGCAGGTCCTCCCCGATCACCAGTGGCTCCTCTACACCATCTGGACCGGGCCCGGAACGGACGAACGTCGCATCGTGGTGCAGTCGCTCGTGACCGGCGAGCGGCACGACCTTCTGCCGGGCGGCGACAGCGCGCGCTACCTGACGTCGGGGCATCTTCTTTATGCGCGGACCGACGACCTGTTCGTGATCCCCTGGCGGCCAGGCGTCACCGATCTGAGCGGGGCAGTGCCGGTCACGCTGCCCGAGCACCCGCGCCTCGAGAACGAGGGCGCCGCGGCCTACGACGTGTCGCCGAACGGCACGCTCGTCTACCTTCCCGGCGGCCCGACGCGCTACTCGCAGCGCGTCGTCTGGGTCGATGCGACCGGGCGGACCGAGGCGCTGCCGATCCCCGAGCGCGACTACGCCAGCGTCGCGATCTCCCCCGACGGACGGCGCGCCGCGATCCAGGTCAACGAGGGGACGATCGGCATCTGGATGTACGACTTCGAGCGGCACACGCTCACCCCCTTTCCCACCGGCCCCGGCAGCAGCCAGGCGCCGGTCTGGACCCCCGACGGCCGCCGCATCCTGTATCGCGCCACGCGTCACGGCCAGCGCGACATCTACGTCAAGGATGCGGACGGCACCGGCGACGAAACCCGCCTGACCGCCGGGCTCGGCCGGTCGCTCACGCCGACTTCGATCTCGCCCGATGGCACATGGCTGGTCTTCTCCGGTCTCGGCGGCTCGGTGCGCAGCGAGAACCTGATCTGGCGCCTGCGGCTCGACGGCGCGAGCCAGCCCGAAGCGATGCTGCCGCCGGCCGATCGCCTGTTCGACGGCCAGATCTCCCCCGACGGCCGATACATGGCCTACGACTCGGCCATCTCGGGGCGGCTCGAGGTCTACGTGATGCCGTTCCCCGGCCCCGGCGCCAGCCAGCAGGTCTCGGTCGGCGGCGGCTACGAGCATCTCTGGTCGCACGACGGCGGCGTCCTCTATTTCCAGAACCGGGAGCAGCTGATGGCGGTCGACGTCACGCCCGGAAACCCGCCGCGCTTCGGCCAGCCGCGCGCCCTCTACGACGGCCGCTTCCGCCGCAACGCCAACGGCAACACGCCCTGGTCGCTCTCGCCCGACGGCAAGCGCTTCCTGCGGGTGCAGCAGGCCGAGCCGGACCGGGGGTTTGAGCAGATCGACGTGGTGCTGGGCTGGACGGACGAGGTGACCCGGATGGCGGACCGCGCAAAGTGAGGCGCGCCGCGGCGGTCCTGGTGCTCGCCGCGGCGTCGGTGTCCGCCGCGCCGGTCCGGGCCGACGACGCGATCGATCGCGTCCTGCACGACTACATCGCGCTCTACACCAAAGACACGCTCGACGCCTGGCGCGGACTCTTCCACCCCGCCTTCGTCGCCGCGTTCACCAACGACGATGGCTCGACCACCGCGCGCACGCTCGACGAGTTCCTCGCCCGGCAGCGGAACTACTTCGCCACCGGTCGCCCGATAAGCGAGGAGCTCGACGACATCAAGATCGAGCGCCAGGGGGCGCTGGCCGTGGTACGCGCCGGGTTCACGCTGCACGACGGGGCGACGGCGAAGAAGGGTCGGCTGATGATGCTGCTCATCCGCGACCGCGAGCGGTTCCTGATCCAGTCGCTGGTCTTCACCTACCATCTCGACCGGTAGAAACCGGGGCCTGCCGCAGCACGCTGTGCCTCCGTCCGTAAGCTATATAGATGATAAGGCCCACCGCGAGCCAGACGACCAGCCGCAGCCAGTTCACGACCGGCAGCGAGAACATCAGCGCCACGCACCCGAGGATGCCGAGCGCCGGCAGCAGCGGCACCCACGGCACCCGGAACGGACGCGGCGCGTCGGGGTTGGTGCGCCGCATGACCAGCACGGCGCCGCAGACCAGGGCGAACGCCAGCAGCGTCCCCATGTTCACCAGGTTGATGAGCAGATTGATCGGCAGGAATGCGGCCAGAAGCGCCGTGAACGACCCGGCGGCGAGGGTCGATTTCCATGGCGTCCGGAAGCGCGGGTGGACGTCGCCGAAAAAGCCGCGCGGCAGGAGGCCGTCGCGCGCCATCGCCAGGAGCACGCGCGACTGGCTGAGCATCATCACGAGCAGCACCGAGGTGATGCCGGCGACGGCGCCGGCCGCGATGAGCGCCTTGACCCTCGGCATTCCCGCGACCCGGAAGGCGTCGGCGACCGGGTCGCCCGCGGCGAGGCGGTCGTACGGCACCATGCCGGTGAGCACCAGGGTCAGCGCGACGTACAGCACGGTGCAGAGCCCGAGCGACAGCAGGAGCGCCCGCGGTACGTCGCGCTGCGGGTGCCGGGCCTCCTCGGCGTGCGTCGAGATCGAATCGAATCCGATGTACGAGAAGAAGGCGATCGCCGCCCCGGCCAGCACGCCGATCGGCCGTCCGGTCGGGTCGGCGTGGCCGCCGATCGCCTTGCCGAAGATCGTGAGACCGCCGTAGCCGAACGGCGCGAACGGCCGCCAGCGCTCCGGGTCGACGAAGGCCGCCCCGACGACGATGACGAACAGAACGATCGCCACCTTCAGCGCGACCATCGCGGTGTTGGCGCCGGCGCTCTCGCGGATGCCGACGACCAGGAGCCCGGTGATGGCGAGGACGATCAGGAACGCCGGCAGGTTGATGAGGTTGCCGGTGGCGACATAGCGATTGGTCGCGAGGTCCAGGGTCACGACCGGCCCGCTCAGGGCGGCCGGGAGGTGCAGGTCGAACGACTGCAGGACGCTCTGGAGATACGCCGACCAGCCGTTGGCGACGGCGGCCGAGCCGACACCGTACTCGAGCGCCAGGTCCCAGCCGATGATCCAGGCGACCAGTTCCCCGAGGGTGGCGTAGGCATAGGTGTAGACCGAGCCCGCGAGCGGCACCATCGAGGCGAACTCGGCGTAGCACAACCCGGCGAGGGCGCAGACCGTCGCCGCCACGATGTACGACAGCACCAGCGCCGGCCCCGCGACATCGCGCGCCGCCTGCCCCGTGCTGACGAAGATGCCGGCGCCGATGACCGCTCCCACCCCGAGGGCGGTGAGTTGCGCCGGCCCCAGAACGCGGCGGAGGCGGTTCTCCCCTTCCATTTCCCGTTGCAGCATGTCGAGCGACTTGGTCGCAAACAGCCGATGTGGCATCGGTCACCTCCCGGGCGCGGAATGTGGAAGGGACCTCGCGCAAGACCATCGCAGGAGTTTCCGGGAGAGCGGCGTCTCCACGGGCGGGCATTTCCGGAGGCTTTGCCGACTTATGCCGCCCTTTTGCGGAGCGCCGGTGGCATAGAGGGGCTGCGGTAGACTCCGCCCCGGGTGGCGGTGGCGCCGCGGAGCAGCGGCCGGACCGGGGGGCGGGGTCATGAAGGGTTTCGTCGTCCTGAGCGAGCGCGCCCTCGAGCGGGTGTCGCACCTGCTGGTCGAGCGGCGCCTGCGCCACCCCGAGGCGCTGGCGAAGAAGTCCGGTTCGGACGAGCGCACCATCCGCCGGATGCTCCGGGGCGAGCGGGTGCAGTACCGCACGGTGGCCGAGGTGGCGGGGGCCCTTGGCGTCGACGTGCAGGAGCTCCTCGACGAGGACTCCCGCCCGGTCGAAGGGGAGATCTTCCTCGACTGGCTCCTGAGCCGCGGGGCGTGGGGGGTCGCGATCGCGGCGGCGGGGTCGGTGGCGGCGGCCGGCGCTTCACTCACCTGGCCGGAGCGGCCGTGGGCCACGCTCCTGACCCAGACGCTCGCAGTCACGGCGCTGCTTCTGTGGCTTTCGGATCACCGGCCGAAGACCTTCGAGAAGGCGCCGGCGCGCGTCCGGATCGCCTCGATGGCGGCGGCGCAGTTCGCCGGCGAGTTCCGGCTCGCCTGGCTCTTCTGGGCCGCGTTCTACCTGTGGTTCGCCGCCGCCGCATCCTGGCCAGGGGCGTTGGGGCGGGCGCACTGGCCGATCCTGAACGCGCTCCAGAACGCCGGGAGCCTCTGCCTGGTCGCCTGCTACGAAGTCCTGACCATCCGGACGGTCAACGGCGCCGAGCGGCCGCGCCGCTCGGCGACGATGCGCTACGGCTGGTTCGTGATCGCGGGGTTGCTGGTGCTGGAGTTCGCGCTGACCGGCGGGGCGGCGGGGGGGATCGGCGCCGAGGGGTCGGCGGCGCGCATCTTCGCGCTGGGGAGCGGACTGACGCAGGGGCTGGCGCTGGCGCTTCTCGTCGGGCGGCTCGACGACCCGCACGTCGGGGCGGGGGCCCCGATCTTCGGGCTCTACATCTATGCGTGCATCCAGGGGTCGTACGCGATGATGCCGGGCGACACGCTGCTCGAGCATCTGCTGACGGTGATCGCGCTGCCGCTCAAGTGCCTGCTCTGCCTCGTGGTGGCATGGTGCGCGGAGAGCGGGATTCTCTGGTCCTACCTGGCGCGCCTGCGGGCTGCGGACGAAGTCCTCATCCGCCGGCGCCGGGCGTGGCTCATGGCCTATCGCGACGGTGCGTTCAGCGGCTCCGAGTTCGAGCGCGTCGGCCCGGAAGCGGAGTGAGCCCGGGCCGGGCAGCACCGCGCGCGGCCGGCGCGCGCCGTCGGCGGCGCGTCAGGCGGTCAGGCGCACCGGCGCACCGATCGGCACGACCGGCGCCGGACGACGGCGGTCCAGCCGCGCGGCCTGGAACAGGATCAAGGCCGCCAGCCGGCGCGCCTCGTCGGCGCTCAACCGGATGATCCTGGCGCTGCCCGCGTGGCCTTCGATGCGCAGCTCGACGGCCGGGTTCGCCGGATCCCGGTCGACCCGAATCTCCCCCGCGTTCCTGTCGGTCACGTACATGGCGTGCCTCCTTGTTCGAATCGTCGCCCCTCGGTACATCAAGAACCGCGCCACCGTCACGGGCGTTGCCCTGCTTCGGAACTCCACGGGAATCGGGCGCTCGTGACCGACTCGCCTCGATCCGCGCTTGCCGATCGCTGTCGCGATTCGCGCAACTGTTGATATCCAGGCATCGAGCACGTCGCGGCTCTCTCCAGCCGGCGCATCGCTCCCCTCCCGCTAACGATCGTCGCTGCACCGCGTTACCCGCCGATGGCGACCTTGCGACGGTCGTGGCACGAGTCGTGATGTACGCCCTCCTCCATGAAGAGACTTCTCCTCGCCGCCCTCGGTCTGGGGCTGGCGCTCGCGACCGGCGAGACGCGCGCCGACTCCGGCATGCT
>DATKFL010000158.1:0-8523 GCA_035511355.1 Dongiaceae bacterium | reverse complement strand
CTGCCCCAACCGGCGCGGGTCGCTGCTCTTGTAGACCTTGTACGCCTTGCCGTTGCCGTCGCTCCAGGCGAGGCTCACGGCCCCTCCCTGCGCCTGCATGTCGAGCCGGACCGGCACCTCTCCCGAAGCCGTCGGGGCCGGCTGGTGGCGGATGGCCAGCGGCAGCGCCACGACCAGGGCCACGAGAAGGGCCGGGGCGATCGCCGCCCAGGCCGGGGTCCGCCCCGCGGCCGGCAGGAGACGGCTCCACCAGGGAGCCCGCAGGGCCTCGGCGGCGGCATTTCGCGCCACCCGGGCCCGCACGAACTCGTTGAGGCCGACGTTGGCCGGGAAGGCAGCGCGCGCCTGCCGGACGACGAAAGCGTAATCGGCCACCGCCCGACGGCATTCACCGCAGCCGGTCAGGTGGTCGCTCAGGGCGGGGCGACCCTCGAAGTGGGCCGCACCGGCGGCGTGCAGGTCGAGAACTCTTCGGGTCTCGCGGCACTCGGTCATGCGGTTATATACCGGCCCGGAGGCGAGGTCGTTCAAGGCGGGAATGGACTAGAAGCAGTCGCCCGAGGAAGGTACCCCCGGTTTGCCGTTGGTGCCCATGGTATAGGGGCCGGTCGGCACCCCCCCCACCACGGCGCGCACCAGGTAGAAAAACCCCTCGCCGACGGCGGGAGTGCTGCTGTCCGGGAGGGCGCTGGTGTCCGGGTCGGGCAGGTCGTCGGCCAGGCAGGTCACCGGTCCCAGGTCGTTCTGCCCCACCCCGAGGTTCATCGAGTTGATCGACCCACGGATGACGTCGTAAACCGCGCCGGGGACCATCCCCCACCGGTAAACCAGGCGTGTGCTCCCCACCACGCTGACGGTCTGGAGCGGATCGCCGAGCGCCGTCTGGTTGAGCAGGATGGTCAGGGTGTCGCTGTAGTTGTCGGCCACCACGAGGTCGGGCTTGGTGTCGGCGTTGAAGTCCCCCGCGGCCACCGAGACCGGCTGGTCGCGCACCCCGAAATCGCCCGCCTTGGTGAAATGGCCATAGCCGTCACCGAGCAGGAACGAGACGTCGTTGGAGTTGGTGTTGACCACTGCGGCGTCGAGCTTGCCATCGAGATTCAGGTCGGCCAGCGCGACGGAGGTCGGCGCCTCGCCTGCGGGGCTCTCGATCGACGGGAAGGAGAAGACCCCGCCGCCGTCGCCGATCAGCGCGCTCAGGGTCGTGCCGTTCGCATTGGCGACCACCGCGTCGGCGTAGCCGTCGTTGTTCAGGTCGCCCTGCGCGACGCCGCGGGGACCGGGGCCGGTCGGGAAGGTCGAGGGGAGATCCATCATCCCTCCCTGGCCGTCCGAGAAGGCGAAATCGGCCCAGTTGTTGGTCTCGGAGGAGATGACCATGTCCTGGAACGTGTCGAAGTTGAAGTTCGCGATCGCCACCCCCTCGGGAACGTTGTCGAGGTAGGTGCAGGTCGGCGGTCCGAAAGCGCCGGACCCCGAGCCACCGGTCCCGCGCTTCGTGCAGAGCATGTACGAGACCTCGCAGACGTAGGCGATGTCCGGGTTGACGTCGCCATTGATCTGGCCGGCGGCAATCGACACCGGGCTGTCGCAGGTCCCGATCGTGATCCCGTTCGTCGCGCTGAGGGTGCCGCTGCCGTTGTTCATCAGCACCGACATCGTGTTGTCGCCGTTCACCACCACCAGGTCGGGCCAGGTGTCGCGGTTCGGGTCGACGGCGACCAGCGCCTGCGGGGCGCTCAGGTTGCCGGTGCTGATGTTGGTCGGGGCCAGGAACCCGCCGGTGCCGTTGCCGCGCGCGATGCTCGCTTGATCGGACGCCTGGCTGGTGCAGGCGACGTCCGGCTTGCCATCGCGGTTGAAGTCGGCGACCGTGACCGCCGTCGGGAAGGAATTGGTGGTGAGCACGATCCGGTCGGCGATGAGGAAAGCCCCGCCGCCGGTGGTCTCGAGGATCGACAGCGCGTTCCCGGTCAGGCTGGCGCTCACGACGTCGAGGTTCCCGTCCTCGTTGAAATCGCCGGAGGTCAGGGCGGTCGGGACGGGGCCGGCCGGCACCAGCGACGGGGCGGCGAAGGTGCCGTTGGCGTTCTGGGTCATCACCGCCACGGCGCCGGTGCCCGACAACAGCGACAGCCCTACCAGGAGGTCCGGCTTGCCGTCCTTGTTCACGTCGTCGATCGCCACCGAGCGCGGGCCGTCCCCGACGGTCAGGGTCGTGGGAGCGTTGAATCCGCCGGTGGTGTTCGCCAGGTAGACCCGCACCGTCCCTGCGTCCCGGAGCGCGACGACCAGGTCGGGGCGGGTGTCGGCGTTGAGGTCGGCGCTCGCGGCCGTCAGCGGCGAGCTGCCGGTCCCGGTGCTCAGGGTGGTGTTGAGCGTGAAGGCGCCCAGCCCGTCACCGCGCCAGACCTGGACGCTGTTGGAACCGGTGTTGACCACCACCAGGTCCGCCTTGGCGTCGGCGTTGAAGTCGGCGCTCAGGATGAAGTTGGGATTCGTGCCCACGGTGTAGGTCAGGAGATTGGCGAAGGTGCCCGCGCCGTTGCCGCGCATCACCGTGATGGTGTTGGCGATCGAGTTCACGGTGGCGACGTCGACGTGGGTGTCGGCATTCCAGTCGCCGACCGTCATCCCGAAGGGACGGGTCGCGATGGCGGTGCGAATCTTCGCGGCAAATGCGCCCAGGCCGTTGCCGAGGTTCACGGTCACGTCCTGCGAGATCGAATTGGAGACCACGAGGTCCTTGAACCCGTCGTGGTTGACATCGATGAACGCGAGCCCGGTCGGGTCGCTCCCGGCCACCACCGTCCCGACAGCGCGGAAAGTGCCGTCACCGAACCCCTTGGTCAGGGTCAGGTAGTTCGAGATCTTGTCGACGGTGATGAAGTCGCTCTTGCCGTCCGCGTCGAAGTCGGCGGCGACGACCGCCACCGGATGGTCCCCGACCATGTAGTCCCGTCGCGACTTGAGGGAGTACTGGGCACGGGCCAGGTCCGTGCCGCAGGCCAGAAGGAGCCCCAGGGCCAGCGGCAGTCGGGTGGCGAGGCGGATCAGCGTTGCGCGGCGCATGCGGCGAATATACATCCTGCGTGCAAACGGTCAAAACCCCGGTTCCGCCTGACCCGGTCGGGCCGGGCGGAACCGGGGTCTGTTGATCCTTCTACTTCATCGAATCAGTGACGGACCGCCGGTCCGTACGTCGCCACCGGGTGATCGCTGGTGATCAGCTCGATGAAGATGTCCTGTCCGCTCTTGTGCTTCCCAATCGAGGCGCTGTAGGTCGCGCCGCGGCCGTCGCCGCACGCCTGGCAGGGGACCGTCGCGGTGTTCAGCTGGATCCTCTGGCCCTTGCTGAAGCGGACGACGTTGAACCCGAGCGTGCTGGTCTCGGTGGTCGTCGCCCAGGAAACGAGGCCCTGCGACTTCACGAACTGGAGCTGGATGTTGGTGACCGACTGGATGCAGGCGGCCGGATCCTGGTTCGAGTTCGGGATGGTCGGGCAGTTGTCGCAGGAGTTGCCGACACCGTCACCGTCGGCGTCCGCCTGATCGGCGTTCGCCACCCCGGCGCAGTTGTCGCAGGCGTTGCCGAAGCCGTCGCCGTCGCCGTCCGCCTGGTTCGAGTTGGCGGTCGCCGGGCAGTTGTCGCAGGCATCGCCGTCGCCGTCGCCATCCGCGTCGTTCTGCGAGGTGTTGGACACCGCCGGGCAGTTGTCGCAGGCGTCGCCGAGACCGTCGAGGTCGCTGTCGGCACCGGAGTCGGAGACGGTCGGGCAGGAGTCGCAGGCGTCGCCAAAGGCGTCGCCGTCCCCGTTCGCCTGGTTCGAGTTCGCCAGGTTGGGGCAGTTGTCGCAGGCGTTGCCGTCACCGTCGCTGTCGGAGTCGGTCTGATCCGAGTTCGCCGCCGTGACGCAGTTGTCGCAGACGTCGCCGCGCGCATCACCGTCGGCGTTCGCCTGGTTGGCGTTCGGAGTGTTCGGGCAGTTGTCGGTCGTGTCGGCGATGCCATCGCCGTCGCTGTCGACCGTGCCGACGCTGACGTGACTCGAGACCGCCGCGCCGGCCGTCCCGTTCACGCTCAGGCCGAGGGCGAGGTAGGTGCAGTTCGTGCCGGTGGTGTCGAACGGCACGGTGCGCACCGTGCTGGTCCCGGTGACCAGCGTCCCGGCGCCCCAGGCACCCGCCTGGCTGGTGGTTGGCTGAGCGCCGCACGGCCCGACCTGCTGGTAGAGGAGATAACCGGTGAGCACGCCCGGGCGCGTACCGCCCACGCCGTCGGGGCAGGTGCCGAAGTAGTTGTGCGCGCAATCGGTGTTGACGATCGCGCCGCCCCACGACAGGGAGACGTTCGCGGTCCCGTTGCCGTTGTTCACGACCGTGCCGACCTGCGGGGTCGGGATGTCGGCGGCACCCATCGGGCTGCTGTTGCCGGTCGCCGGATCGAAGTCCGGAGCCGACAGCTCGAAGATGTACTGCAGGGCGTCGGCCCACCAGCCGATCGACTGGATGGCGTAGCGGCCGGAGTGGCCCACCGTCCCCTCACCGCTGATCGAAGTCACGAGCGCGACGATCGGGCTCGTGCCGGTCGGGTCGCCGTAGAAGACCGGGCAGCCGGTCGGCCCCACGTTCCCCCAGTCGCCCGACAGGGTCGCGGCGCCGTCGGTGGCGGTCCCCGCCTCGGGCTGGCAGAAGTCGATGCCCGGGGTCGAGACCGCGGTGCAGATGAACGCACCTGTCCCGTTGTTGATCGCCGGATTCCCGACCACCTGCGTGAACCCGGTCGTGAAAGCTTCAGGCAGCCCCGTCAGCGAGCCTCCCAAGCCATCGAAGTACGGCGTCGTGTCTGGACACCCCTGGGCCATCGCAACGGGCCCGGCCGCAAAGGCGAGCACCGCCGCGCCCAGCGCGACCAGCATTTTGAGGAATGTCTTCATCAGATTCCCCCCTCCTGAGAGTGAAACGTTCGAAACTCGATGGCCCATTGCCATAACCTGCATTTAGATTTCCCACCCGTAGAGCAGAAGAAGAGACCCTGCCGGATGGCCCCTAGATACTTCGAACCAGCGGTTTGTCAAGGAGAAATAGCCTTTCCAATCCCCGACTAGTCTACCCGCGGCGACGCCGAATCGTTCAGTCCTGGACCGGGAAAAATACGTTCCTGAGTTTTTGCCGCGCCGACATGCAATGCCGCCGCACGGTGATCTGGGAAAGCCGCAGGATGACGCCGATCTCGTCGGTCCCCATGTCCTGCAAATCCCTGAGAACAAACACAATGCGTTCCCGGGGACTGAGCATGCCGAGGCTCTCGCGGATTTTCCGGCCGATCTGCTCGGCCTCGACGAGGGCATGCGCCGACGGCGATTCGTCGCGTGGATGCGCCCCGGGATGGGTCTCCAGGTCGTCGAGCGGGACGGTCGGCGCGGAGCGGTTGCGGCGCATCTGGTCGTAGATGGCGTGGATGGCGATCCGATAGAGCCATTTGAAGAACGAGCGGCCGTTGTCGAAACGTGCGATGTACCGGAACACCTTGATGAAGGTCTCCTGGCAGGCGTCGAGCGCGTCGTCGCGCGACAGCCCCATCTGCATGCCGAGCGCGATGACCCGCCCCTCATAGGCACGGATGAGCGACTCGAACGCCTCGACCTCCCCCGCCTGGGCGCGTCGGACGAGGTCGGTGATCTCCCGGGGCTGGTCGCTGATCCCGGTCTCCGGCGCACCGCCGGCCGCGATCGCCTGCTCTCCGAGAGGACCGCTGTCGGTGGCATCCATGCGGGTCGGCTCCGTCAGAACGGGCTTACATTACCTTGATTGTCGACCGCGAGGACGCTGAGGAAGCGCGGACTGCCGGGATTGTTCAGGTCGGCCGAGGTGCCGGTCACGTTGTCGAGCACGAGCGTGCCGGGTCCGAGTCCCAGCCGCCCGACCGGGGTGGCGGTCGAGTGGATCTGGTAGTGCACCTGGGTCGGGTTTCCCTGCACGTCGGTCGTGACCGGGCTCCAGGCGAGGTGCACGTTCGAGGTCACGATCAGGTCCCCCACTCCGTTCGGCAGGTCGTGGCCCGCGCCCGATTCCAGGCCGGCCGCGTCGAGCGCGGTGACCACGTAGTACCCGGCTCCCGCGACGTTGATTCCTCCGACATGCGTGAAGGAAGTGGTCGCGCCGTTGTTCAGCGTGGCCAGGGGGGTCGAACCGATCGCCACGAAATTGGGCGTGTTGCTCCGGTAGATCCGGTAACCGACGACGGTCGTGGCGCGGCCGTAGATGTCGAGAGTCGGCCGGCTCCACTGCAGGACGAGGTCGGCCCCCGAGCGGGTCAGCATCAGGTCGGTGATCGATCGCGGCGGCGCGATCCCCTCGAAGAGGTGCGGGATTCCCGACTGTTCCACGGACGGGAGGCTCTCGAGACCGCTCGTGTTGGTCGCCGTCATGGTCACGTAGTACCGGGTCCCGTTGGTCAGCCCCTGCAGCGACAGCGACACCGCCGACGGCACGGCCGTCGCCGAGAAGGGGTAGACGCCGCTCACCGTCCCGTAGCGCACGGTGTACCGGGTCAGATCGTCCTCGGGGGAGGCGTTCCAGGAGACCACCAGGCGCCCGCCGCTGCCGGGATCGCTCACCGCGATACCACCGGGAGGCGCGGGCGGGTTGGGATTGATCGGCCGCGCGGTGACGCACCCCGGCCCGGCGTCGCAGTCCTGGTTGAGGTTCGACCAGGCCCCTTCGAACCCTTCAGCGTCGACCGAGGCGGCGGCGTAGTAGTAGCGGGTGGCGTTCGTCGCCGAGGCGTCGATGCAGGAGTTGGAGCCGTTCGGCGTGCAGGCGATGACCGCGTAGTCCGCCGTCGGTGTGATCGCGGCGCGGTAGATGCGGATGGCGGCAGGCGGGACCGCGGGTGCGGTCCAGGAGAGCGTCACCTGGCCGTTTCCGGCGGTCGCCACGAGGGGGCTCGGCGGCCTGGGAGCCGGGGTGGGGCCGAGCGAGGCGGGGTCGCCCATGAGCGTGTACGACTGCAGGTCGAGGAACGAGTTCTGTCCCCAGAGCGCCACCCGCACCGGCAGCGTCGCAGGCCCGATGGCGCGATCCCGGGATCGGCCGTAGAGCGGCTCGAACAGCTGGTCGGCGACCACGCTGCCGACGAAAGCGTTCGACAGCCCCGAGGGCGCGAAGACCGCGATCGCGCCGCCGTTGGGATTGTTCACCAGCGCCTCCGAGAGGGCGCCGCTCCCGAGGAGGTAATGGAATCCGCCCGACAAGCAGTTGATGTTGAGCACCAGCGGCAGGCGGAGGCCGTTGGTCAGCGCCGCGGCATCGGCGCTGGTGAAGAACGTGTCGAGTCCCCAGACGTCGAAGGCGCCGTGCCCCACGAAGGTCATGACCGCGGCGCCGGCGTTCAGTTCGTTTCGGAGCGCGGCGTTGAAGCCGGCCGCATCCGCGGCATTCCAGGGGGGCTGGGCGAAGTACAGCGGCGGCGCCGGCGTGGTGTAGGGCGGCACCGCGAAGTAGTTCTGGCGCACGACGTCGTTCACCATCTGGAAGGTCTGCGCCTCGTTGGGGACCTTCCCCTCCCCCGCCGAGAGGATGGCGTGGGCTTTCCAGGCGCCGGCCGGGGGGGAGATCTCCGCCATGCGGATCTTGTCGAACACCGCCGCCGAGGCGCCCGCCGTGCGCGTCGAGATCCGCCCGATGATCATGTCGGGGATCTGATCCGGGCCGTTGCACGAGGCCAGGAGATTGTCGCTGCTGTAGTACGCGATGATGTTGCTGTACTGGATCAGGATCGGGGTCGGCACCTGGTCGACCCAGTCGCCGCGCGCCAGGGTGTTCTTGAAGTCGAGGCTCGCGTCGCCGACGAGCAGGACGTAGGCTGGCGGCGGGTCGGTCCCTGCAGGACCACGCCAGTTGGCGTAGGCGTAGGTCAGGAAGGATCGGATCGCGTTGGCATCGCGCCGCCCGCCGGAGAACTCGTCGTAGATCCGGCCGATCTCGATGATCTTCGAGGTCAATCCCTGGGCCGCGAGCCGGTGCGCCAGGAGCAGGTCGAGTGACCCGCCCGGCGTGGCATCGATCGCCGACGGCGCCGCGATCACCAGCATGTCGGCCGACTGCCCCGGAACCGCCAGGGTCGGGTCGGGCGCGGTCGTCACCGCGTCGGGAGTGCGCATTCCCGCCGGACCGGCCACGATGAAGGTTCGCGTCGTCGGGGCCCCGGGCGACAGGTCCTGCGCCACCTCGAAGGTCCAGGTCGTGGTCGGGGCGCCGCCGGGCGCGGCGCCGGTGAGCCGGATCGCCTGCGGCTCGCCGCTGGCGAGCGGGCGGCTGATCTCGAGAATCGTCGGCGCGGTCGCGTTCAGGCCGGTCACGGTGAACCGGGCATTCTGGTTCGGATACCGGAAGAGGAGCGCCTGGGTGGAGGCGGCGAACAGCCTCCGGTAGGCGACGCTGATCGTCTGGGGGTACTGGCGGTCGACCGAGATTCCCGCGAGGCCCGGGGCCTGCACGTGCACCGTGACCGGGTTGGTG